>JAZDDD010000143.1:0-3018 GCA_036679545.1 Gemmatimonadota bacterium
TGATGATCACCGTACCGTCTGGAAACTCGCCGCTCTGGCTGTATTCGCTGTAGTCGGACGGGTGGATATACACATTGTGAAAATCGGGGAACGGAGCTTCAGGCGGATTCAGTGAGTTGGGCGTCAACGGGGTGCCCACATACACCCAGCTGCGGTAGTCGACGGACGGACGGTTCATCGACCCGTCGGCATTGAACGTTGGTTTGGCTAACTCCTGCGTGGCACCGGCCGGCACATCGCCGTCTTGGGGAGCGCAATTCAGGAAGAAGACAGTACAGCTTGCCAGTGTCAGTTCCATGGTGAACGTAGCGAACCATCGACGGGTGGACATCGCTGAACCTACCAGTTTCAGGGAGCCAAAATTAAAGATATCCATAATACAATGATTTGGCGGGTGGTCCCGGGCGTGTCAAGGCCCGACGGTCACGCCGGTTCACATTGTGCAAACGCGGAAAGCTGGGAAGGAGTGGCGTTTCGAGAACTGGCTGAGCGGGTAGCGCCCGACGCCGGCGGTGAGCGCCGACCCTGAAAGCTGCCGGAGAATCAATCGCTTCCTCTGAAAATGTACGCGCCCGACTGGTGCAAGGATCTTGTTAGGCAGCGATCGCGCGCCCATCTCACTTGCTAACTGCAACTACCGAATACCAAACACCCGAACAGTGTGTGGAGTATCCACGGTCACATGCGGGGCAATCGCATGATACGCCCATAAATGTACCCACGCGTTGCCGGTTCTCACGGTCAAGACCGACTTAACCAAACCGGGATACGAAAACTGAAGAAATACAAAGATGACGCTCATTGCGCCGTTCACCAGCGAATCGTACACCGTCCAGTATTCGAATATGTGCAGCCCCGCATACGTCAACGCCCCGTAAATCACCGCCGCTGCCGCCGATCCAAACGCTTTCACATACCTGGGGAACAGAAGGCCGTACACGAAGATCATCACCGGTATACCGGTTCCGAAGAGGTGTAATCCGAAGGTGACCGGTAAACCGATGACCAACTGACCTGTGTTCAACGAAAAGATCCCTGGGAAGGCCATTAGCTCGCCAACGCTTTCCAGCACCAACACCACAAGAATGAGGATCGTATCGCTCTTGACATCCTCCGATTTGAGGCCCATGGCTTGATGGCCGTTGCCGCGCCTCCGAAAAACGAAATATGGGATCGCAGCAAAGAACAGGAAATTGTATCCCGCCCACACGTAAACTTCTCTTGGCATCAATTCCCGTGTCGGCCCAAAAACTGCACCGTGGAGATGCATGCCGATTCCGAGAAAGCCACCGATAGATAGTACGATGGTGCCGTAGACCAAGAGCGCAATCGCTTCTTGCTTCGCGATTGCCCTTGCGGGCGTCCTCGCATCGAAATCGATTGCCGGCCGTTTTCGCGTAATCCACCACGCCACGGCGATGACGACGAGCGCGAAAACGATCAGTCCGATCTGCCCGACCACATTTGCTGTGCGGTCCATCGTACCAATGGCTGGGCGATCAAATGGAACTCCGCCGGCGCCGAGAGCGAAGGCAACGACCAGCGAAGCGACGGTGGCCACGGCAAAGGTCTGTACAGCCCGGTTCGACGCGCAAACGACCAGAATCCCGCAACTTCGGCTGGGGTCGATGTGTTCACGCTATCTCCCGCGCTAACGGTAGCCGATTGTCTCCACGGTTAAACTAACAATATTGTTGGTCATCGCTGCCTAACACTGTCGTCCATCACCTGCGGGCGACTGCCCTCAGTCGCCCGCGCATCTTTGCTGTTAGAACGCGCTGTCGGCGCGCACAGACACAATCAGTATTCCTTTGAAAACGTACGCGCCCGGCAGGTGCTTGGATCTTGTTAGGCGGCGGGCACGACCAAGCGAAGTTGTCGAGGTTCATTCAAAGCCGACGAACGAGCTTGGGTTTCACCTACCTACGTGTACGCCAGCGCCACACCAACAACGCCAAGAAGCCGGTGCTCAAGACATACGTAAATTCCACCCACCACGGTCGAATCGGCCGAAAGTGGGCGCCGCTGTCAGTGAACTCGATGTAACCGACGGGACTCACACGCATGCCAGCACCCAAGCCTGTGGATGAAGCGCGCCCGCCACTCAGTCCCCCGGTCCCGACCCCCCACGAAGCGCGTGCTACAGGAATGACCTGCACCCCTTCGTGCTCAATTGGCTCGCCGAAGACAGTCTCTGCCTGCACATCCGCTCCAAATCGGCTCAACAACTCGGTCAAGACGTCATCGAGTGAGGGATCCACCGGACGAACACTCTCATCTGTTGATTCGGACATCGGTTCAATTCCCCGGACTATTGAGACGACCGCGTGCAGCTTCTACACCGGCGCTGAACGCGTGAACGCGATGGCCTCTCGCCATTCAGCTTCATCTGTGCGTAAGGAGCATAGGTTCCACCAATCGATGACGATCCCCCCAACGTTTTAACACCGTCCCGATCTTTCTTGGCGGCATCATCCGCGTCTCTGTGAAGACAGAGAAACAGTAGGCCTTTTCACGATGAGTCACGGTGAATGACGATCAGAACGGCACACTGAAGGCACACTACATCGCTCGCGTGTGTTGGTAGCCAAAAATGGCGAGGGATGCCTGAACGCGGGCATCCCCTTCTAATCACGAAGACGCTGAAGCCGCGTCCAACAAAAGAGGACCGCCCTGGCGGAAGCCACACCCGCACGAGGCGAGTGCCGTCGCGGGCGAGATAGACTGTCGCCATACCGCCAGCTCCGAGTTCGCGTTCGATCGTGTAGCGGTCAGCGAGGGCGGTGGTGAGGCGTTCGATCAGGTCGGTCATCAAAGGACTAAGATATGGCCCGTTTTGGGGAGCGCCACGGAAGTGCCGTTAGGACGCGTCACCGGCCTTCGCCGCTCAGACGCTGCAACGCTTGGTGTTGCTCTTCCGCGGCTGGAGCAAGCCAACGTACCGGACGATGTGCTCGCGTGGTCCCGCGCCCAATCGCTCTCCGCGTACGTGAACCTTCGTACAACAGGCAGTGCCCC
>JAZDDD010000144.1:0-2599 GCA_036679545.1 Gemmatimonadota bacterium
GGTCGTCGATCCGCCCAAATCGACCAAGACACAGCCCAGTTCCCGCTCTTCTTCGGTCACCACGGCAACCGAAGCAGCGAGCGGTTCCAAGACCAGTCGGCCGAGCATCAACCCTGCACGTTCGAGCGATTTTCGGACGTTTTGGGCCGCCGCACTCACCACGGACACGAGATACATCTCGACTTCCAACCGCATCCCGGTCATTCGCACCGGGTCGCGGATACCGTCCTGTTCATCCACACGATAAACCTGGGGAATGGAGTGTAAGAGTTCGCGATCCTGACCCATGCTAACGGCGGTCGCGACATCGTTCACCCGATCCACGTCCGACCGGGAGATTTCATCGCCGGTCACCGACACGAGGCCCTGCGAGTTTCGTAACTGCACATGTTCGCCGGCAATGCCACAGTACACGGGTGGCACCGGGACACCCGCCATACGTTCCGCATCGCGCATCGCTGCTTGGATGGACCGGGTGGTGACGTCGATATCCCGGACGAGCCCACCGCGGACACCCGTTTCGCGTGCGAGCCCAACACCTAGGATCTTGGCGCCCACGGACCGATCCCCACCGGTTATCTGGGCGATGACGGCACACGTTTTGGTGCTACCGAGATCCAAACCAGCAATGATATCGCCTGGCTTCATCGTAACGTCACTCGTTTCACGACCATCCCTTCGAATCTTGCATCGAGTTCGGCGAACTCGTCCTCAGAGTCAATGAACCGCTGCCGAACCGTCGCAAGTGAAACGGTGGTTTCACGCGCGGGAAACAACGGCAAGTAAAATCGTCGATTTCCCGCCGTGAGTACCACGCCACCGGCATCATCAAGCTCCGCGTGTTCGATCACATCGAAAAAAGATACGTCTACCTTGCGCACCGCATCTAACACAACCGTGAGTCTACGATCCGCGTCCTTGACGACAGGTAAATCGAGGTCGCTGACCGTGGGGTCGTACGGGAGCGGGCGCGCGTCGGCGTCCAATGCCACCAACGTACCCGTTGCAACCGCGAATGCCACCGCGGGGCGTTCCTCGATCAGGATACGAAGTGTTCCTGGCAGCCGTCTCTCCAGTTCGACGCTCACCACGCCGGGAATACTCGCAATGCGCTCTTCGGCGCTTCGCAAGTCGCGGAACAAATTGCCGACTTCTTCCAATCCCGCCGCATCCAAGATTTGATCGGGCGCAAGATGTTGCACACCGAAAATCTCGACTTGCCGAATCTCGAAGAACGCAAACCGACTCAGGACGTGTGGCATGCCAATACCCACACCCACCACACCGACGGCCGCCAACATGGGTGCCACGTATTTCATGCCGCCTCCTGCGCAAGACGGTGTGTCAGCTCTACGGCCGTTAACGTGATATCTCCCGCGCCAAGCAGTAACACGACATCACCGGGTTTAACCATCGCGACCAGACGCCGGGCCAAAACTGCACGATCTGGAATCCAATGTACCAGCTGACCGTCCCCCACAGCATCTGCCACGAGTTTGCCAGTCACACCTTGTATTGGAGACTCTCGCGCGGGGTAGATGTCCGTCACCACGACCACATCGGCTGCGCCAAACGCATCGCCAAACTCACCGCAATCACTCGGCGGTTGGTATACCGTTGTCGCGCCGCATCCAACGTCGCGCGAATCTCCGCAGGGTGGTGTGCGTAATCATCGATGACGGTTATTCCACCAACGTCCCCAACAACTTCGAAACGGCGGCCCACACCTTCAAATTTTTCTAAAGCCTTCGCCGCGCCGGCCACGTCTCTACCGAGCGCATGTACAGCAGCGATGGCGATTGCAGCATTGCGCACGTTATGAAGACCGGGCACCGGGAGACGTATGTCGACGCGTGTCCCATCGACAAACACCAACTGGCACGAAGAACCGTGCTCGTCTCGTGTCAAAGCCCGGATCCCAATATCGGCGTCGTCTGCCGTACCCACGGTCCAATGCGGAACTGTTACACGCGACACGATGCGTCGGGCACCGGCGTCGTCCGCACTGAGAATTGCCCGCTCGGATCGGTTGGCAAATTCGACGAACGCATTCTCGAGCGAATCCAGATCGCCATAACACTCGAGATGATCCGCCTCGACGTTGTTCACGATCGCTACCGTTGGGGACAACGCCAAAAAGGACTTGTCGTACTCATCCGCCTCGAGTACGAACAGATCGTCGCCCCCGTGTTTTGCATTGCCACCCCACTTAGCCACGCGACCACCGACGATACCCGTGGGGCGCGCGTCTACGGCCGTTAACGCATCCGTCAACATGGCCGTCGTCGTGGTCTTACCATGGGTTCCCGAAATACCAACCACCGTTGCACCATGTACGATCTCCGCAAGCGCTTCGGCGCGGCGAACGGTTGGCACACCGATTCGATTGGCTTCGACAAGCTCTTCATGGTTCGGAGACACCGCAGATGTGTAGATGACCGCTCGAGTTCCCAGCGCATGATCCACGCTATGGCCCTCTTGGACCGTGGCACCGGAAGCGATTACATCTGCGGACGCGCGGAGGTCAATGTCGCATCCAGAGACCTCGACCCCCCGGCGTCTCGCAACCTGCGCGAGCGCACTCATCCCTGCTCCGGCG
>JAZDDD010000145.1:0-6149 GCA_036679545.1 Gemmatimonadota bacterium
GCGGCAAGATCGTCCTCACGTCGTCGCCACGGTTGAGCTGCCGAGAGCCACAGGCGTTCGAGCGTCTCGCCACTGAGGAGACCGTGGAACAACTTAGACAACGACAGCACGAGCTCGATCAGTCTTGGCGCCAGCAAGTTGGCACACTTGGCGGTGGCAATGCGTTGCATCGTATTGAAGAAGCTGGTGCCGTTGCGGTGCTAAGTTCCCGATGGTCCGGCGGATGGGGTGTCAACAAGGTCTTCTCAGCCGGCACCGAGTCGGCAGTCGCCATCGACGTGAGTTGCGAAGACTACGGTCTGTTGACGCGGCTCGCAGAAAACGGCCAGGCACCGCGATTACGAATCAATGCGGAAGCCGCCGTTACCGATGAAAGACCAATGTACAACGTGATCGGCGAAATCCGCGGTACCGAATTACCCAACGAATACGTTCTGCTCGGAGCGCATTTGGACTCGTGGCACGCCGCCAGTGGCGCCACGGACAATGGTACGGGCACCATCATGATGCTCGAGGCAATGCGTATCCTGAAAAAAGCCTATCCCAATCCAAAACGCACAATCCTCGTGGGCCACTGGGGTGGCGAAGAACTCGGTCTGGTGGGATCCCGCGCGTTTGCCGAAGATCACACCGACATCGTCGATGGCATCCAGGCAGCGTTCAATCAGGACAATGGTACTTGGCGTATTGACTATCTACAGGCACAGGGGTTCTTGGGCGCGGGCGAGTTTTTGGCGCGTTGGATTGCGCAGGTACCAGAAGAGATCTCCAGTCACATCGAGTTGGACCTCCCGGGCCCACAGGAAACAGGCGGCAGCGATCACATGTCTTTCATCTGCAACAGCGCTCCGTCATTCCGCTTACAGTCACATTATCCCGACTATCGACAATACACGTGGCACACGAACCGGGATACGTACGACAAAGTTGTTTTTGACGATCTCAAAAACAACGCCGTGCTGGCCGCGACGATGGCCTATCTTGCCGCAAACGATGACGACCGAGTACCGCGCACGCATTCGGTTCTTCCGCCCGGCAGGAATGGCAGCGCGCGCAGCTGGGCCGCGTGTAGCACCCCGCCCAGAAGTTATTCAGGTTCGCGGTGATGAAGCGAAAGGTGCGTACGTGGGTGACTAGAAGTAACGGGTTACCGTTACACCCACATAGACGTCCCGGCGCAGCGCAAACAACGGATCGGAGGGTTGCACCCCGATAAAGCCCCGACTCTCGAGACCAACAGTCCAGGAGTCGCCAACACGTCGATTGCCTTCAACCGAGACGAAACTGCCGCTTCCGCTGCGATCGATCACGGCGACCGCGAGCAATTCGCTGCTCTGTGTATCGTTGAATGCGAAACGAAAACCACCGGCGATGTCGTCATCGAACGGCGGCGCTAAAGAATTTTCACGACTGTCCCACAGGTATTCGGCCAGCAAACCAACATCGGCCAGCCCATCAAACACTCCGTATAACGTGTACTCGAGACCTGCAGTCAATGCCCATAGCCGTTCGTCGATTCCAGTACGTGAAATCCCTTCAAACTTCCACAACCAACTGTCAACAGTAAACTGGACATCGATACCTGTCTGATCGGTCTGGTCGTAGTGCGGGATCAACACCGGTTCCGAAGCGCCGTTCATGCCCGGCTCGAGTCGAGGCTCCCGACCCGTTCCTGAAAAGTGGGACACTCCTAAATCCCAACTGCCTACCGCGTGTGACCATCGAATGGCCCAATCTACGTGGTGGCGCCCCGCACTGGATTCAAACACCGCCTGGTCGTTGTCAACCGTGATCGGAAACCGGAGTCTGCCGCCCTGCCCTGCAAACGTGCGCTGACGGAACCACGGCAGGACAAACAGGTCGATGACTCCCCACGGCTGGATAAACGACATGTTGACCATGGGTTGACCCAGTTTGTCCTCCCCATCCAAGTTCTCGACAAGGTCCGTTTGGTTAATGACATCGACCAAATGTTGCGATTCCGTGACACCCCAAAAAACTTTCGCAATACCCACCCGCAACTCGATGGCAGACCAAGCCCGCACAAAGGTAAATTCTCGAATATCGACATGCGTTCGGCGACCATCCGCAAGGTCGAGTCGAACAAACGGCTCCAACGTGAACGTGGTGCGGCCTACATCCCACGCCACGTAGAGTTCCGGTTGAAAGCGTAACGACAGGTTGTTGTGAAGTTGGCCATCGTAAAGGGGGGCGCGCGGAAAGCCACGCGTTTCCAGCTCGATTTCGCCGGTAACCAGTTGCGCCTCGAGAGCACCCGGGCCAATCGCCAGCAAGCAACCGGCGATCAGCCCACGCGGAGACGTGCGCATTCCTACCGAACCCGCCTCAGACTGTTTTGGTCGAAGTCACGATCCCGGAGTCCGGTCTTAAATTCGTACCCGCTCCACGCCAGCGTCGTGCTCTTGCCGGTCTGGTGGTTTTCCATATCCATGCGACCGGGACGCCAGTACTGGTCCAGGTATTGTTCAAATCCTGATGCGATCAGCGTCTTGAGCAATCCATCGCGCCGATCGTAAAACTCGACCTTTTGTGTGCGATACTCCGCCTGATCGATCCAAGCGATCTGGCGGGTGTAACCGGAATTCTCATAGGCCGGAATACGCTCGACTACAAACATTGCAACACCATCCAAATCCTCTTCGCGCAGGAACCGGTAGGTGTATTTATCGACCTCTTGCGACGAGATATCTTCGTATGCAAACTCACTACCCATGAACGGCCCGGACTTGTTGTTCGACGAAATGCGTTTGACTCGTCGCAACGCCGGTAAATAGAGCCATTGGTCATCGTTGCCAATGGCGTGTGAGTAGGTCAACAGCACCGTCCCTTGCACATCTCGGGGGCGATCAAAGACCGCAAGCGACTTGTCGCCATCATCGCGCACTTCGAGTGTTTTGATACGGAGTTCACGTGTACTTTCCTGGCCGTGACGATTCCGCAGCGTCATCGTCATTACGGCTATCTGATCCCCGAACCCCTCCTCACGACGGTCAGCCTCCTCCGCAATCGCCAAACCGCGTTCCTCGGCGGACAGGGCCGCGAACCCATCGGCGGCGGAATTGGCCTGCGCCACCGCAAACGTCGGGACGAACAGCGAGAACAACAATGTCATGGGCGACAAACGTCGCCCAACAAATTTATCCAGCAACGGGTTGGAAGTCATTTGAATCTCCTGAAAGGTTGAGAGACCGCGCGTGTTCCTCCTGCGCGCGGGATTCCACCTTGAGCAACAACGGTGGTAAGAAGAGAAAATCTACAACAAGCGCAATAACGATCGTGATGGCAGTCAAACGACCCATACCGGCATTTAAGTCAAACGCAGAGAACGAGAGTATTGCGAATCCCGCAGCGAGTATAACCGTGGTCGCGATGATCGCTTTGCCGACATTCGAAAAAGCGTAGCGCACCGCGTCCTCGGGCGACAATTCTTGCTCGCGTCTGGCCCGGAGGTACTTGCTCAGAAAGTGTACCGTGTCATCAACGACAATGCCGAACGTCATAGCAGCAACTACCGATAACCCAATATTGATGCGGCCAATTACCAACGCCCACACTCCGAAAGCCGCAACCGCCGGGACGAGATTCGGCACCAAGCTCAATAACCCGAATTTGGGACTGCGGAATGCGAACACCAAGATGCCCGACACCAGGAGAAACGCCAACGCCGTCCCACGAAGCATGCCCTTGATATTGCGATCGGAGATATGAGCAAACATGACACCCGGTCCGACTCCCTCCGTTACCATGGTCGGACTGGCATTCTCTTCCAACCAGGTCTTCCCGTTGTCAGCGAGCGCCCGCAGTTCAATTGATGTGATATCTCCCGCCGTCACGGTCACCCGTGTGGCCGATTTATCGACATTGATTTGATTGTTGAGGTCCAGTCCGTAGGGCAACGACATCTCATACAATAGGAGATATTGAGCGGCCAGATCACGTTGCTCCGGAATACGATGCCAGGCAGGGTCATCCCCATGCATGTTACGATTCAGACGTTCCATCGTCTCCGATAGAACATTCACCTGAACAACGTTGGGCTGTTCGCGATACCAACTGGCAAAGTCCCGAATCGTTCGCAGATACGCCGGATCGGAGATGCCCCCGCTCTCGCCGGATTCCAACGAGAAATCAATCTGGTAAATGCCGGTGAGATTTTCGTTCGCAAAATCTGCGTCTTGCCGGAACGTGACGCTTTGGTCGAAATAGTCTACGAACTGATCGTTGAGCTCGTTGGTGGGAACCAGTGCCCCAAGCACCAACACCACCGCCGCTGACCCCCACAGGAGCGGAGTTCGTCGGGCGATGACGAAATCAGCGATCCGATCGGCGAACGCGGCACCGGATTCCCGCACGGCCATGACGCTCATCGGTAACACCGCCAGCAACGCCGGTAAGGTGAAGACAGAGAAAACAAAGGCGGCAGCGACCCCCATGGCCGTGATGTTACCCAGATCGTGAAACGGAGGCGCGTCACTAAAGTTCATGCTCAAGAAGCCGATGGCGGTGGTCACACTCGTAAGGAACACAGGCTGCATGTTGACACGCAGACTCTCGCTGAGCGCACGTAACTTCTCCATTCCCCCACGCATGGATCGCAACATCGTCACCAGGATATGGATGCTGTCCGCCACGGCGAGCGTCATGATCATCGTGGGTGCGCTGGCGGATGGGGCCGTCAACTTGATGCCGAGCCAACCCGCCAATCCCATCGCGGTGGCAACCGAACTACCAATAATGATCACCGTTGCGAACGTCCCCGCGATCGACCGGATCGAGAAAAACATTACGATGATGACACCCAGATACATCAACGGTACGAGTGTCATCATGTCACGCTTGGCCGATTCTTCAAACGCGTTGTTCAACATGTTGACACCGGAGATGTAGGTGTCTATGTGGGGGTACCTCTCCTCCAGATCGGCTGCAATCTCCCGGGCAAAGTTGGCCGCGGTAGAAACCTCGTCGAGAGCCTCGCCGGGAAGTTGTAGCGTTGCGTTTACTCCCGTGACGTGCCCTTCCGGCGAAATCAATCGGGAAACCAAGAGCGGCTCATTGACGGCAACTTCCCGCGCCTTGGCAATCTCCTCAGCACTCAAATTTGCCGCACCCACGACGAGATCGCGTACGACCAGGTCATCCCCATCCGCTTCGGTATGCTGGAAGTTGGTAACCCCATCGACACGGATCGTGAACGGAATCTGCCACGCCGCGTCCACCAGTTCTTCTACGGCTGCCAAGGTCTGTGGTGTAAAAACATCACCATCGTCGGGCGCCACCACGATGAGGATGTTGTCATTTTTTGTATAGATATTTTGCAAGGCGTCAAACGCTTCGAGCTGAGGATTCGTTTCGCCAAAAAATTCCCGATAGTCGCTCGAAAACGTGAGGTTGCGCCCGCCGGACGCTGCAGCCAAAACGGCAAACAACGAGACGACAAGGGCGGGCCAACGCCAACGAATTATCCAGTTCGCATAACGCAGTATTGGCGAATTCTCCTCCGATTTTTTCACGTCGCTCTTCCGGTGAAATGATTACGTCCAACGAGATGATTAGGTCCAACTCTGATGGTTCTTTGATCGGGGCAGCGAGTCCCGCCGGTTGTCACCGTCGCGAGCCCAATACTTACTACATCCATACCGGTCGGTATGAAAACAGTCGGCTTTAATCGCGAATTGAGAGTTTTCGTGGTCATCGTCTGTCAGGCTACTTGTGTTTTGGGTTGACGAAATCGATCGATGTATTCGTACAGAAGCTCCAGCGCGCTCAGGTCGATTTCGTTTGCGGGAGAATTCTTGGCCATACTTGCAATTCCCTCAAGCGACGAAAGCAGAAACAAGGCGGTGCGTTCGGGATCGAAGTCGGCGCGTAGCGTCCCTTGTTGCTGACCTCGTCGAAGGACATTGGCAAATGCGTCACGCCAAAGCCTGAAAACCAACTCAATGCGGGTCCGAAACCCCTCGTCGATTTGCGACATCTCAACTGATAAGTTGTTCAACGGACAGCCTTTGGCATGGTTACCGTCGGCCACCACACATTCGGCTTGCGCACTGATGGTCGCCTTCAACAGCTCAATCGGATCGCCTTTTTTTGCCAAGGGCTTCACCCACCGCTCCAACACATCATGCGCC
>JAZDDD010000146.1:0-4132 GCA_036679545.1 Gemmatimonadota bacterium
GTATTCAAGGCAGCAGTGGATCACCCGTTCGGCGGTCACGACTGGTACGCGAGCGTTACCGACTCGGACGCACAGTGTTTTCTTGGCGGATCGGACGTACTCACCGGCTCGGGAGGGTTTGAGGCGAATGCCGGGCCTGGATCTTGGTTGCCGTGGCCCGGAGCCGTCGATGCCGCGGTCACCGCGAAGGTCGGTACCGAGGCTGCCTATCTGTTCCCAATTACCCGCGCGTTAAATCCCAGTTTTAAGGGCGTGATATATGTCGATGGAAAAGTCGCTATCAGCGGCACATTGCGAGGACGAGTAACACTGGCAGCAACGGACAAAATCATCATCGCCGACGATGTCATTTACGCAACAAATCCGGGTGCCGGGACATGCGCCGACATCCTCGGACTGTTCAGCGACGACGATATCGTTATTTCAAACAACACGATTAACGCCCCGCAAAAACCCAGCTCCGCTGATGACTATCGTACCTACGACGACACGAAGGACGAATTCGTTCATGGTGTGCTCTTGGCACTCGACATCTTTACCGTCGAAAATTACAACCAGGGATCCAAGAACGACGAAAGCTGCGAGGCCGTCGTCTGGGGTCGTGGATGTCTGTATTTAACAGGCGGTATCATTCAGAAGACACGCGGTGCGGTGGGAAACGTTACTCATATGATCTGTGCGCATATTCGAGTCCGCCACCATATTTTCCGACGACGGGTCATTTCAATCGAGGAATGTACTACGAGGTAAATCCATCTGGATTCGATATCAACAACTATTGGCAGCTACTGATTCCTGTGCCTCTAATCCCGTAATCTGAAGCGTGTAGAGACGCATATATCGAACATCGAACATCGAACATCGAACATCGAACATCGAACATCGAACATCGAACATCGAACTGCGTACGTATTTTAAGTGTTGAATGCGGGGCGTTGAGTGTTGGTGTTAGGCTTCTCCATCTCTGTGTCCTCCATCTTACTCTGTGTCCTCTGTGGCAAAACAATCAACGACGAGCCGCACGCCCGACACCCCAATAAACTGCCGAAGGCTGCCCAGAAGGACGGTAGTTCAATCGATCCTCAGCGCCTCCGACGGATCGATACGCGCTGCACGGCGTGCTGGTAACCAGCTTGCAAGTAAAGCTACGGTAGTCAAAACCCCGATCGCCACGACGAATGCGGTGGGGTGATTGGGTTCGACACCAAACAAGAAACGTTGCAATACTCGCGTACCGCCGAGCGCCAACGCTACTCCAACACCAAGCCCAACGACAAGCAGGGTGAGCGATTTGTTAACGATCAAACGCTCGACCTGACCAGGCCGCGCACCCATCGCGATGCGCATGCCGATCTCTTTGGTGCGTCTGGTGACAAGATAGGAAATCACAGCGTACAATCCGACGCTTGCGAGGAGCAATGCGACACCCGACGCAATCTGTAGTAACACAGACATGAACGTGAGACCGCTCATCGACTCTGCGATTGCCACATGCATGTCCTGTGGATTTGCAATCGGCAATGACGGATCGACATCGGATACCACCTGACGTAGGGCTGACAGTATCGTCGACGGCTGTGCCAGGTTGGTCTTGATGATGAGATTCATGCTGTTGGTCCACAGACCGCTGCTTTGCGGGATTGGTACGATCGGATAATAGACCGCAATCGCCCGTTCGCCGCTCAGTGACGACTCAAACACGTCCCCGACCACGCCGACGACACGATAGAACGGGCCCTCCGTCCGCCCGCCGGGCGCAATACCTTTGCCCAACGGATCCTCACCGGGCCAGAAACGATCCACAAATGCCTGGCTTACCACGACTGCACCCCGGCCCGGACTGTCGTTGTCCGCGTCAACAAGACCGCGCCCGCGCAAAACCGGAATACCCATACTCTCAAAATATCCAGGGGTGGTCGGCTCCTGACCCGCACATGTTGTCATGCCATCGTCAGTTAAACGATCGTACACGGCGCCGTCGGCAAACCCTTGTACCGTACACCCAAACCCACCGGAAAAGGGTAAGTCGGGTGTCATTCCGGCGGCGGTGACACCGGGCAACCCACGCACTCGCTCAAGGACTTGGCGGTACAGCCCCCAGCGCGCTATTGACCCTCGGTACCGCTCTCCCCTGGGGATTAGCTGCACGCTCAACACTCCGTCCGGTTGGATTCCCGGATCGATCTTCCGCAAACGCGCTTGGCTTGCGATCAACAACCCTGCAGCTACAACCAAGGTGAGCGCAAGCGCCACTTGGGCGACAACTAACGTCGAGCGCACCCTGTGACGGTCACGCCCGGGTGTGGCCGAGCGACCTCCGGTGGATGTCAATTTGTTAGAAGATCGTATGTGCGCCGCTATGGGAAGCACTGCTAGCGCAAGGCCAACGAAAGCGCTCAGGGCGGCCGTGAACAAAACGTTGCCCGGACCAAAGCCGAGGTCATGAACCCGGGGGAGTGTCGTTGGCGCAAGCGAAATCATGGCCGGCACGCCCCAATAGCCAACGAACAGACCGAGCGCCCCACCCAGAAAGGCAATCGTCATGCTCTCGGCCAACGCCAAACGCGCGATGGCACCCGTCCCAGCCCCAAGCGCTGCACGTACCGTCAACTCACGGCCCCGCTCCTCCATGCGCACGAGAAAAAGGTTCGTCACATTAGCGCATGCGATAAGCAGCACGAGACCGAGGGCGCCAGCGAGCGTCCACAACGCATCCGCAACGTCCGTCACGACGTACTTTTTGAGCGGCGTCACCACGGTGCGAAAGCCATAGTTTTGGAAAAACATCTGGGAATACACACGGGGGTAAGTTTCCGGTAACCGGGAAGTCAATTGCGCCAGTTCGGATTCTGCCTCTGCCGGATCCACGCCCGACTTGAGCAGTGCGATCATCGGTATGACATGGCTATTGAAGAACCGACCCTCGCTGTTGAGTTGCTGGGGCATCCAAATGTCGGGGCCTTGGCCGATTGTGGCGCCCGGATGAGGAATCACAACATCCGGTTGGAGTACACCAACAATTTCGATTGGCGTTTCGTTCACTGAGATGACCTGGCCGACAACGTCGGTCGCCGCCCCCAAATGTCGGCGCCAAAAACCGTCTGACAACAATACGACGAGTGGCTGTCCTGGCTGGTCGTCGGCCACATCGATCAATCGCCCCATCTGCACACGCGCACCAATCATCGTAAGCAAACTGGCGGACACCCGCACCGTAATCACACGCTGTGGACCGGATGGAACGCTGACGTTACCGCCGTCCACACCATATGCACCGATGGACTCTATCGTACGAGAGTGTTCCAAAAGGTAAAAGTATTGGGCCGAGGACATGTTCCACTCCGCGTCCGGTCCAACACCGGGCACCTGGTTCGAAAGACGCACGAGACGCTCGGCATTTGGATACGGTAGTGGGTCCAAGACAATGCGATCCAACAACGCAAACACAGCCGACGAACCGCCAAGTCCCAGCGCTAGCGTGATGACCGTTATTGAAGTGTACAGCGGTGAACGAAGGAGTCCGCGCGAAACCACCTTCAGATCTCTGCCCCATGCAAAGAACCGTTCCATGATCGCTAACCTCCTGCGGCGGCGTCTCGAGCCGCGCGCCAGTTTTCGTAGTTGCAACGCATCGTTGAAAACGCCCATGCTGACAACAAGAAGCGGTGGTCCATCCGGGCGGACGCCCACATGCACCAATTCTGCCTTCCATTCCCGGAGAAAGCGCGTACGCGAACCCATTGGCACCAGAACGGCCGCAAGACGCACCAAACCTTGGGCAATCTGTGCCTCGACCGATCGCAGGAAGGTCACGCGTGAGACGCCGGCCCCGGGACAGGTCCGTCAAACAGGCGCCGATGTTCGGCGAGACGCTCTCGGGCGGTTGCGAGAGCTTTCTTTCCCTCATCGGTGGCGACGTATATGCGCCGTTGTGGACGGCCCTCCACAACCGGATCTACGTCTTCCCAACCCGAGGAGACCAAGGCCGCATGTTCTAACCGACGTAGGAGCGGGTAAACGGTACCGCTCGGTAAACCCGTGATGCGCATCATCTCAAACCCGTAGCCATGGCCGCGCGCGATGCATTGCAGCACGAGTGCGGCATTGTAGCTAAGCGGTTGGTCCACGTGTG
>JAZDDD010000147.1:0-4012 GCA_036679545.1 Gemmatimonadota bacterium
TGCGCGTGGTTCGTTTACTCACGAATCGACCCGCAATACAACGATTGGATCAACCTGCGCAGCTCGACGCGCCGGGATATACGCTGCACTGATGGCGACGCCGCCGAGTATCGCCGCGGTTGCGAGGAAGGTGACGGGATCGGTAGGAGTGATGCCGTACAGAAAATCCGACAGGAAGCGCGACAAGCCCATAGCACCGAGGATACCCAAAAACATTCCCGCTGCGGCGAGACGAGCGCCTTGACCAACGACGAACCGGGAGACTGTGCTAGAGGACGCGCCCAACGCTGCGCGAATGCCTATCTCCTTGCGCTGCTGCCCTACGAGAAAGGCCATCGTGCCGTAGACTCCCACGCTTGCCAACACCAGCGCCACAACGGCGAAGCTGCCAAGAAGCAGGGTGTAGAACCTGGGCGCCACGATCGATGCGGCAATCGCCTGCTCGAGTGGTATGGCAACCCCCACCGGTTGTCCGGGGTCCACCTGCCAAATCGCCGTACGAATGCGTTGGGCGGTAACGGCAACCGGTTGCCCTGTTCGTACCACTACGTCAACGCCTTCAAAAAGCAACCGCGACGCAGTATATGGCAAATAAACCTCGGGCGCGACAGAAGCGGAAAGATTGCCTTGCTTGAAATCGGACACTACTCCGACGACGGTGCGCCAGGGTGCCTCCGCTCCTGTGGATATTATTTGCAGGCGGCGTCCGACGGCGTCACGCTCCGGACTGAACTCTCGCGCAAAGGCCTCGTTGACAACGGCGACCTGTGCCTGGGCCGACTCATCGTCGGCGGTGAAATCCCGCCCGGCGGGCAAGATTGATGCACCCAACGATCGAAAGTAATCAGCGCTCACCATTTGCCATCGCACATACCGGTCAGTTGCGTTCGGATCCAATGCGCGCCCCTCGATCACCATAGAACCGGCAGAACCTCGGGAGCCAAACGGTAACGACGTAGTCACTGCGACATGCTCGAAGTCGGGATCGTTGGCGAGCCTTTCGAGCACAGATCGGTAAAACGTCGCTCGGGATTCTTTGTCATCGTATGCATTGACGAGGTCGAGAGGTACGGTGATAACGGCCCGAGCCTCGAAGCCCGGGTCTACTCGCCGCAGTCGGACGAACGAATTGAGCAGCAAGCCACCGCCGACAAGCAAGATCAGAGACAACGCGATCTCTACAATAACGAGAGCCTGTCTCACAGCTCGGGCGGTCCGACCGGCGCTGGCAGTGCGCGCGTCTTGGCGAAACGCAATGCCTTTGTCGCGGCGGTTGAATTGTGCCATCGGCACTATACCGAGAAGTACACCGGTCCCGACAGACAATGCGAGCGCAAACCAGAGCACCCTGAGGTCCACGATCACCTCGGTGAGGCGCGGGATGTTCCCAGGTGCGAGGGCACGCAGGCCACTCACACCTACGACGGCTACCATCGCGCCCAACAAACCTCCAATCACAGTCAACACCAGGCTCTCAGTGACAAGCTGCCGCAGGATGCGTCCCCTACCCGCGCCAAGAGCACAGCGGACGGCAATCTCCCGTTGGCGCCCAATTCCCCGCGCGAGAAACAGATTGATCACGTTCGCACATGCGATGAGGAGCAGAAATAGGACCGCACCGAACAAGGGAACCAAGGTCGACTTGATGTCTCCTACGGTTTGACGGTGGAGTGATTGCACTTGAAACCGGAAGCCGTCTATATCCGAAGCGCCGGCCGGGTATTCGGACGAGAGCGTTTCCACGATGCTGTGCATCTCGTCCGTGGCGATTTCGATGGAAACACCGTCGGCCAGACGCCCGAGAACGCGAAGAAAGTGATTGTTATGACTCGCGAGGTCATGCTCCACGAACACCAATGGAAACCACATCTCGGTTTTTGCCAGCCGAAATGCCTCGGGGGGTGTAAACCCCGACGGCAACACGCCGACAACTGTGTAAGGCTGGCCGCTTAGCGTGATCCGCCTGCCCACAATAGAGGAATCCGCACCCCACCGCTGTTGCCAAGTGCCATGACTCAGTACGACGGTGCGCTCAGCTCCGGCGTGGTCGTCCGGTCTGGTGAGTAACCGGCCGATGTGTGGAGTGACGCCGAGCATATCGAACAACTCGGATGATACACCGGCGGCCCGAAAACGCTCAGGATGGCCATCGCCAACCAAATCCAGATTGGCGCCAACTACGGCTGCCATCCGGGTGAATGTGCGCGATCGTTCTCGCCAGTCGAAGAAGATCGGTGGCGACACAGGACCTAACTCCCCCGTTGGCCATGTAGAGCCGAGCTGAAAGAGACGTTGGGGCTCGTGATACGGCAGGGGACGCAGTAACACCGTATCCACGACGCTAAAGATCGCGGTCGTGGCGCCTACGCCGAGCCCCAAAGTCAGAAGAGTCACCGCGACAAACAATGGCGCGCGACGGAAGGAACGAAAGGCGTAACGCACATCCTGAACCAAAGAAGACATTGCACGACTCCAATTGGGTAGGCGGATCGACGGGATCCAACGAAACGCGCGGCGAACTAATGAACGGAGACGTCTGGCGCTGTCCATAAAAAACGATCCGTAGGCGACGGGGATTGCACGCACCGCGTCTCTCAGTACGAACAACCAACCATGCACACCACCGCGACCTTTATCTGAGCTGTGATGAATGCGCAATTCGGCTAGTTCAATCCACTCATGGCCAAAACGACGACGAAAACGGCGAGGGTACAAACAAAGAATCACCCGCAGTATTCGCGCAGTAGGGGTCATCGTTCTATCGATGCGAGCAGCAGGTAGAACAGGGTTCCAGTCATCGCCTTGGCGGTAGAGCGCGCCATTGAATTCCTTTAGTATTGTATCGGATTAAAATATATCGTATTAAAATAGTTAAACAAGGCGGCGCGCTTGCTATGTGTTTTTGGTGAAACGGTGTCCTTGCTGGGTTAATTTGGTCGAAACGTTGGACCGTGGCGATATCCATGAGGATTCGCCGTAAAGTGGTCGTGGTGGAGATTGTTAAGGTACTCAGTCTCGGCAGCCCCGGTGGCACCGAACGCTAACGCGGCTCGCGTTCGCCGACGAGCTGACTTAGTCGCAGCTTGGCATCTGCAACTACGAGTTGCAACGCGGGTTCCGCTTCATCCCACAATTCAATGAACGTTGAGAGGCGTGCGGCGGCGGTTGTTGTATCTCCGAGCATCAAATACGAATTGCGGCTCGCTCGAGGGCCATGGGAAGGACCGGACCAAACGCCCATACATCGTTGTAGTTTAAATACTGGGAAGTGGTCAGGGAGTCGTGATGTACGGCTGCATCATCTCATATGTGACACAGCCGAGGCTGTAGATGTCACTTGCTTCGTTGATATCTTACTCCTCGGCGGTGTGCAGACGCCAACGCGTCGGCGATTTCGGACGTTAGGCGAACCGCATCGTCGATTGGAAGTTGCGTCTCACGGTTCAGGCGGTGCCGCAGCGTTTTACCGGTGCAGCCTGGAGTCGGTCCAGCTCGGTCACGTTATTCGTACCTTTTTCCCGGTCATGCGTAACACTAACAGATACCCGAGCTGATGTCCGATAGATTTATCTATCGAGCCACGCAACAAGACGGCCGCGGCCCTAGCGAAGATCAAAACGGTGCGCAGCCGGCGGATCTACCGGGGTCCGCCAATCGCTTCCAACATTTGCACCACGCTGTTGTGCCCTCCTGCCGAGGCTCGTGCATGCGGCGTTGCCTGATGTAAACCGACGGGCAGGTTGGGATTGGCCCCGTGCTCTAACAGCATTCTCAACGTGTCCGCATGTCCCTTGGCGGCAGCCCAGGCGAGCGGCGTTCCGTGAAACTCGTCATCGACTGCATCGATATCGGCTCCGAACTCGATAACCAGTACAGCGTTGCCCGTCTCACCGCGCCCAGCGTAGTGGTGCAGCGCGGTCTTTCCGAGCCACCCTGGCCGATTCGGATCGAACCCGGCTTCGAGCAGAAGTCTTAACACGGCACTCTCAGTGATCGCGACATCCGGGCTACC
>JAZDDD010000148.1:0-2267 GCA_036679545.1 Gemmatimonadota bacterium
CCACAACCATCACCACCTGGAGAATCGCGGCCAAGATTACGTATCGTTGCATGTCTTTTCCATTGTTGGAATTAGTAGTTTAGTGCTGCTGTTGGTTCTCTTCGAGAGGCCAGTTTTCCGTCCGGCACTGTCGCGGTGTAACGAACGGTCCAATCAATCCAAACATCCGGAACAACAAACGTGTGCTCAACGGCGGTATGCCGTTCTCGACGACGGCCTTGAGCGTGCCGACAATGAAATCGCCACCACGCGTCATGTCCTTGGCCGTCTTTGTCCCCGGCGGTATGTCTTCTGACGTCAGGGTGAACTCCACACCGCCATCCACCTCTCGTAAATCGTAGGTCACTTTGCAATAGGGATCGTCATAGGCCGTGAACTTCATGGTGTGCGAGAGCCGATACGGGGGATTGACCTCGAGTATCTCGCCAACCACGGACGTATACTTGTTGTCGGGTGTGCGCATGCGAATGGCCGAGCCCGGCGCCAGGCCTGTGCGATGCATGCGCGAACCGAACAACGCGAGCTGTGGTTCGTCCGTCTTTGTGATTTCACGCCACACGTCCTCGATGCGGCCCTTTATCAGAATCCTCGAGACCAGCTTCGTTTGTTGGGTCATCTTGGCTTCCCGTGTGTTTTCCCTCGACTCGGTATTTCACATCCACCATCCGACCGGCCCACAATGAGCTGTATTCGGTAGTCCACCGGTCGTAGATGAGTTGTATCGGCGTTGGGTTATGATAGAGGCGCCGCTTACGGCCATCCTTATGTGAAACAAGCAGTTGCGTCTCTTCGAGCATCCGGATATGGCGCATCACCGCGATACGTGTGGTAGTGAACTCCGCAGCAACGGAACCCACCGAGCACCCGGGATCATCCTTCACAATGTCCAAAATCCTTCTGCGCGTGGCGCTGCCAAGTGCGTCGAAGACCGGGCCCATGTCATCCATATGTAAGGAAAATATTACATATTGAGTTGCAGGTCAACTGAGAACGCCGTCAACGACAAACGTGCTCAGAGCAACTCTACATGAGCCCGATGCCCCGGCGCCCGCGCGAGTCTCGTGTCACGTGTGATAAGGGGTGCAGCCAAGGCCTCGGCAAGCGCCACGTAAACAGCATCGTACGCCGTCAAGTTGTCACGTAACTCATACACACGTTGTAACAAAACGTCGTGCGGGTAACGCTGCATGGGGAACGCGAGGAGGTCGTCTATCATTTCACCGCCCCGAGCGGCCCCGATTGTCCCGCGTACTACGTATCGCCTGATGACTTGCGCGACTTCCACATCCAGCAGGTGTGGAGCATGGAGCGAATCACCTGCGCCAAAGACACGTTGTTCCACCAACGTGGCCCCGTCGGCGCGCAGGAGCATTTCCAATGCTGCCGACGCATCGAGGACGATCACCGACGATCCCGTTCGGCCCGCACCGCTTCCGCCGCCGACACCCGCAACCGTACCGGTGCCCTGCCCCGCAAACGCTCACGCAGCTCACCGATAGTGGGGCGCTCCACGGTCTGCCGCAGCTCGGCCAACAAATAAGCGGAGAGGGTCATCCCCTCCTGAGCGGCACGCACTTTGAGTTCGCGATGGAGTTTGTTGGGCACATTACGGATCTGAATCATCTTGGACATGTGTACAACATGAATACATGTGATACACATGTCAACGTCTCTAGCAGATCACCATACGACTGGCGGGTCGTATTTCATAAAAATCGGATGGGTTGCCACAAATGGTCAGATTGTCCCGTTGGTTCTGCGCGAGGAGCATGCGGTCAAACGGATCTCGATGTGCCCCGCCAAGACGGGCAGCGTGTACGGCGTGTTCAATCCTGACCTAAGATCTCCCGCTCAGCGTTATGGCGTCATTCTGGTAAGCGGCCACGACCCGCCAAGTCACGCGGTTCTTTATCGCTCAGGTGGTTCTACGCGCCACCACCACTGTGTGGGTAACGACCTTTGGCGGGGCCAGATTTCCGTCAACGTGGCCGCCTCGTACAACCGCCCATTTTTCATGACATATCGAATAGAGGTGGTGTGTTGTAAATCGTCCAGCGGATTCTGGTCGAGCACCTGAAGATCAGCCAGCTTGCCAACTTCGATGGAACCGATATCACCGGCTAAACCGATGGCATCCGCACTATGAAGCGTAGCCATCCGCAACGCGTCGTGGTTGTCCATTCCGCCCGACGCCATCATCCATAGCTCCCAGTGAGTACCAATCCCCTGCACTTCACCATGCGAACCAAGCCCTAACCTACCGCCGG
>JAZDDD010000149.1:0-2674 GCA_036679545.1 Gemmatimonadota bacterium
TCGATCTGCCCATCATTGGCAGTGCATTCGGCTTCTCCACTCGCCGTGAACAACGTCGTGACCTTTTGATCTTGGTGACGCCCACTATCACAGCGAATCCGGCGGCAGCCGCTCAAAACGACTAACAAGAAGGACCGGGCATATGTCGCTGTTCATTTCCCGCCGACGGGCGTTAACGCTCGTCGGCACGGTACTCGTCTTCGGTTGTAACGAACAGCAGTTGCAACAGGGATTTGCGGCGGACCAAACACCGCCGTCCGTTACCATCCAAAAGCCAGATGGTGACACGTTACAGGTCGCAGGCGGCATTTCGTTCGCCATCAACGCGATAGACAACTTGGGGCTCAAAGACATATCGGTTGCGTTGACGGTTGGCTTTGATTTCCAGTTTGATACTACGCTGGCCTCGGCGGTGACCGATTTAACCCTTTCATTTGGCATTCCGTTGCCCGTCGGCACAACAGCCGGTGGCACCATTGTCATTACCGCCACAGTGGCGGACGGTAACAACAACATCACAACTGCCGTCGATTCAGTTTTCCTGGAGAACGCACAGGCACTCACCGTTCGTATATTGGACCCAACACCGGGCGGGGTCACTGCTCCGGGCTTGTCTATCCCTGTAAACATCCAGGCAATCCAGGAAACGGGGATCCGGCGTATCGGATACACGGCAACCGGTGTGGTCACAACCGCGGATTCAATGGACTTCGCACTGCCGGACACGGCGTTGTTCAGCACAACCTTGGCCGTTCCTGGCAACGCGGCTGTCGGCACGTTTTCCATCGTTGGCTTTGCGCAAGATTCGTCGGGTCGCCGTGTCACGAGTTCGCCCGTTAGTGTGAACGTTCAGAGTGTCGTGACCGACACCGATCCTCCGTTTGTCACGTTTATCGTGGCGGACAGAGTTGAGGTTACAGATTCGATCATTGTGACCGCAACCGATGCAAGTGGTATCTCGTCTCTGGAGTGGACGGCAACAAGCGCGTCCAGTGGTGCGGCAGTTGGCGGTGCCACTCTGCCGAGCAGTGGTACGTTGACCCAGGTCACCGGGCGTTTTCCACTCAACTTCACGTTTACCACGTTTCCACAGCTGGTAGAGATCCGCGCGTTCGCGACGGATGCCGCGGGCAATCGAGGGGAAGCGCGTGCAGACACTGCGGTGGCGTCCGCGATATTTGTGGACACTATCACAGTGGTCAACGGCATCACGAAACCGCTTCCGGCCGGCGGAACTGTTGCCGATGCGGTCTTCAATCCCAATCAGAACGAATTTTATCTGACGAATCGTCGGTTCGGAACCGTTCGGTATTGCACTGTGGCCGCGTGATACGTTAGGCAACAACGCCGACACGGTTGTCGTCGCAAACTCGGGCGGCACGAACATGTCAATCGTGAATGTCAACCCGGCCGCGCGTAGAGAAACCCGGCGCCACCGCTTGCCCAACATTTTAGTGCAGAGTGTGCAAACCGAGATTGATCCGGCTAACAACCAGATCAAGATCAAAGTCGTCACGTTCGATTTCTCAGATCGTCCGCAATACCTCGGTGTTACCTGTCGTCCCACCGCGGGAGCTACGGCTTGCGCGGCGGACAGCATCTACGCTGTTTACTCGACCACGCCAACACCGGGACAAAGCACGCCTTTCGAGGACAGGGGCACGGTCCGGTGGGAGAATCTTACCGCCACCACACCGCAATCTCACTTCTTCTGGGAGCACGCGCAGGTTGCACCGTCCCCAGACGCGGACTCGTTGCAGATTTTAATCGATCGTGGCCCAACGGTTCCAATCGACACGGTGTTGTCGGTTGCGAAGGGGATCATGGTGAACCTCGAGGCCCTCGCATTCGACAGAGTCACGTACGTGAGGAACTCAGGTAACGCAACGCATGCGTTTATTGGCGAGGGTGGAGACGTCGCCCTTGCCAGAGTCATTGGTTACAACGGCAACCGTCTCCTCCTGCGGACACGGGATACGACGGTCATCGTTTCACAACAGATCGAAGGGCCGTCCGAGGTCGACTTCGGAATCACACCGGGTATTCGCGTAAGCGATTTTATTGCCAATACGGCCACGCCAGTGAAGTCCGTTGCAATCAACTTCAACGGTCTAACGAACATCGTCCGGGCCGATTCGGTGTACGTGCTTGACGAAAACCTGCGTTTGGCGGGGTTAATTCCGGTGGGTGGATCAAATTCCGGTATGGACATCAATTTCCAACACGCGTTCGACCCGTTTGTCGGTGGTACAGCGGGTACATTCGGCGGGGTTGCAGATTCTAGTCTCCGTATGGTTTTCCTCGCTCGTGAGGATGCCAACATCGACGTGTTCGACACGTTCTTCTTCGACCGCATCACGACGATTCCAATTCGGGACCCGATCATCGGCCCGTTGCGTGTGGCCTTGCTGCCGACCGGAGAACAAATCTTGATTGGCGTCACGGCGCGCGGTGTGGTGACAGTGCGCTTCCCGCAAATACCGAACATCTTCCCGGATCCGCCCACCGGCGGTGGCCGGTAGACGGCCACAAAAACTTCAAAAGACCCGGCCTCGTGCCGGGTCTTTTTGTATCTTCCCTGATGTAGTTCGAGTCGCCTTGAATTCCCATTCGTCCTGTTTTGGAAGACCGTTCGTCCCATGCACATCCGTTTTACCACCGCAGGTGAATCACA
>JAZDDD010000015.1:0-2019 GCA_036679545.1 Gemmatimonadota bacterium
CGATACTGGCAGACCCGAGGTTCTCGTCCGGCGGCTAGATGGCTCGGAGGGTCGAGTCGTGGTGTCGCGTGATGGAGGAACAGCGCCGGTGTGGCACCCGTCGGGTCGGGAGTTATTCTACCGCCATGTGACCGGTTCTGAGGATGTGCTCATATCAGCTCAGCTGGATCCGGGTCCGCCGTTGCGTGTTACTTCGAGGACTGACTTGTTCTCCACCCGTGACATGGAACCCGCGAACCCGCACGCCAACTACGATGTGCACCCTGACGGCGATCGGTTTGTGATGGTCCGGCTGCGCGGGGGAACAGAGATCATCTACATACAAAACTGGACAGCGGTATTCGACCAACCCTAGGCTCGACAGACTGGGGTGTTTCGAACGTCGAACGTCGAACGTCGAACATCGAACATCGAACGTCGAACGTCGAACATCGAACGTCGAACACTCAACTCTCACCGAGCGTTGAATGTTGATGTTGAATGTTGGTCAGCCCCGCATGACGCCAGCGATTGCTTAGTCACTCCGAAGTACATCCGCGGGTGGCAGTCGGCCAGCACGTGTAGCAGGAGGCCATGCTGCGAGCGCTGCCGCCGTGGCAAGCGCGATTGCCGGCGCGACGAACGCCGCCGGTGCTAGCGCCGAGACCTCGAATAACAACGTCTCGAGAAAACGCATTGACATTGCGGCAGCAACGCAACCAATCAAAATACCAATTCCCTGCGAGGACCAGTCCCGACCTGACAACGCCCTTGACTACGACGCCCGGCGGCGCGCCCAAGGCCATTCGCACACCGATCCCCTTTTTGTTGAGCGCGACATGATGTGCAAGTACGGCGTAGATGCCGATTGCGCCCAACACCGTCGCAAGCACGGCCAACACGATCAACAGACCCATCATCACCCAAGACGTCGCTCTTTCCGACCATTGCGGCGTGCTTACCAGCCCCGCGGCGTCCGTGATGGGACATTTTGCGACGGACACGGTTTTGCGACAACACACGTTGATGCTTGTCAGTTTGGAGCTGAAACCCGGAGAGAGACATTCCAGCCTTGCGCCGTTGCGGGACTTCGACACGTTTACTATTCCCAATTCGCGTCTTTCACTACGACCCCGATCGCGTCGCCTTGGCGTCCGTGTCGCTCGCCACCTGCCGCCCCGGCCTCAACAGACAACACGACCGCATTGCAACCGATATCTGCGGCTTTTTTCTTCATCGCGTCAAACAGGCCCGCGTCTGATGTCCAGAGGCCGTCGAGTTTCCCCTCGCCGTGGATAATCGCCACACGCACATATTCTAGACCTAGCCTGTCCAGTTCGGTAAACGTAGTGAAGATGCGCACATGAGCGGCATCGACAGTGGGATAGTTTTGGGCCGCCGGGTTAAGCATCGTGGCGGACGTCGCATAACAGCCGACGATAAGACTCACCAGAAGGACGCCTCGAGACATCGTATGATCGCCCGTGGTGCGCGAAGGGTTTGGATGAGTCAATGACGATCCCTCCTAGCGTTATTGATGAAATGTGATCGTTGTGAGGGTTCTGCTAAAAGAATGCCACCACGCGCGGTGTGTGGGCGCGCCGTTCCCGCTTCGTTTTCTGAAGGAAGGTTTCAAGGGCGTTCCAGTTTGTTGGACGACTCGTCCACGAAAAAGGACGCAAGTGTAATTCACAGCGCCATTCTCTCTTGAAGATAGTTGCATGGTGAAACACCAGAAGGGCACCGGACGAGGTGATGCGGATCCATCCTAAGCGATCCGGGTGCTTGCGGCGCGGGCCTCCGAAAGGGCCCGCGCCAGGTGGTTACTCGTTGCGCTACGTTTGCAAACTGTAGAAGGAGATCAAAATGAGATACTGCATCACGCGTTCCTTTATCACGCGTTCCTTTCTGATCGGCCTCATCGGGCTTCCTGCTGTCCTAAGTGCGCAGGATGTCCCGACGGAGTTCAGCATCGGCCTGCACACCGGTTTCGATTTCACTCAGGGCAACGTGCAACAGCACCACTATGGAGCGCAGTCT
>JAZDDD010000150.1:0-7633 GCA_036679545.1 Gemmatimonadota bacterium
AATCCTGGTTTGACACCGAATCCCGAGAAGCGGGAAGCTGTAACACGGATGACCTGGCGGAGTCTAAAAGGAAAACGGCCACCCCAGGGGATACCATGAAACGAAGAGCAGTGATCGCAACCGCCATTGTGTTTTTTGGGACTCAGCGGTGTCAACTCCGCTTCGGCGCAAGACCGGACGGCGTTCGGACACGAGCTGTTGGCAGAACACCACGAAATCTCGATAGCACTCAGCGCCGCGCCACCCGCCGTCTCCAAGAACGCGGCTGTATGGGTGCTTCGACGAGAGGGTTTCGTACAAGCTCGAGAAGGAAGCAACGGTTTCAGCTGTTTGGTTCAGAGAGGAAATACCGACGTAGACGTTCTCGCGCCAACATGTTTTGACGCCGAGGCCTCAGAAACCATCATGCATGTACAACTGCTCCAGGGCAGACTTTGGGCCGAAGGGAAAACGGCCTCAGAAGTCGACAAAGCCGTCGCGGCCGCGTTTGCCTCGGGCGATCTGAGACCACCGACACGGGGTTCTGTAGGTTACATGATGTCCTCCGCGCAAAGCTTGGGAGAGGTAGGCAGCTGGCATCCACACATGATGATCTACGCGCCATACGTTACGGCTCAAGATATCGGCGCCAATCTCTCCGATCCAAAAAACCCTGTCCGTGTCCTGAACCCCGGACGACCTGACGCGCGGATCATTGTCATCGTTGCAGATTGGGTCGATCCGGTCGAAGTGACCACCTCCACGTCGCAGCGATCAGGACAGTGACACATCCAGAGACAGCGTGATGCGCATAAGCTAGCGTGGCGAGCGAAGAATCAGACACTGCTTTGATGAGCGACCTCGTGGAAGGCAACCGCGAGGCGTTGGCAACGCTGTTTGTACGTCATCATCAAAACGTGTACAGGTTGTGCTCGCGTTTTTGTCAATCAGACGCCGCTGCCGAGGACGTAACGCAAGAAGTTTTTCTCCGGGTGCTGCGACACGCCGCTACGTTCTCGGCAAGTGCGCAATTCAAAACGTGGCTGTTTCGCGTGGCGAGAAATGCGTGCCTTGACCACATGAGAAGTTCGAAACGTGAATTGAGAAAACGTGAACAACTCGCGTCGGAGCCAGTCGTAACCGACTCCGACTCCCAAATTAACTCGGACGATCTTGCGCGATTGCACGAGGCGATGCAGAGATTACAACCTGAGACCAGAGAAGTACTCGTTCTGCGACGTTATCACCAACTTGCATACGCAGAGATTGCCGAAATTTGTGGTTGCAGTGTGGGCGCGGTTCGGGTTCGTCTTCATCGCGCCCTACAGGCACTACGCAAACACTACATGCTGATTGGCAGTCAGCCGGCGAAACAACATGTAGTCGAGGGTGAAACATGAATTGCAAAAAGGCAATGCAAGAACTGATCAGCAATCTGACCGGAAGCGACACGACACTTCGTTCCACTGACCTGGACGCTCACCTCTCGTCGTGCAAGCACTGTCGTGAGGAGCTAATGACCATCCAGACGCTGTGGGATGGGCTCGACCATCTGGATGTGGCGGCAATGTCTACCGAGGCGGCGCAACGAACGTTGGAGAGGCTGCGTTCTATTTCGCGAATGGAGCAGGCGACAATCTTGGTAGCTCACGACAGTCCAA
This sequence comes from Gemmatimonadota bacterium, assembly GCA_036679545.1. Lineage (GTDB taxonomy): Bacteria > Gemmatimonadota > Gemmatimonadetes > Gemmatimonadales > GWC2-71-9 > JAZDDC01. The sequence goes on from JAZDDD010000150.1 coordinate 1,641, forward strand.
GAGTGTCCAAATATCGAGGGGTGGTGTTGGCCGCAGTGTTCGTGGTCGCGCTGCTCACTGGAGCCTTCGTTTCAAGATCGTCGGCAGCGCTGGCGCTGTTCCCAATCCCGGCAACTGAGACTGATACGGTGTCCATTCCGTCTGGTTCGGGAGGCGGCCTCTTCCTCTTTCTTCTGCACAAACCTGATGGGCCACGGCCAGCCGGACAGGGAGTTCGGTACGCACAGTGGGCAGATGAACTTCGGAACGTGAATCAACTAGTGCACGCGGGCGCCTTACATGAAACAGACGGTTGGATGTTGGCCCGGGACGGGACAACAATAGGCGCAACACCACTCGGTGGGCCAGCGGGGCAAGTTGAGGGATTCTTTCTTATTGCGGCTCCCGACTCGGCAGCGGTTATCAATGCCGCACGAATTTCACCGCACTTCGACTACGGCGGATTAATCGAGGTGCGCCGCATCACAAACTAAGTCCAATTGCAGATGTGCGATGAACGGTCATCAAATCTTTGCCACGAAATCCACGAACCCCACAAAAACTCTTTTCGATCACAACAGCGCCACAGAACCCGCCTTCCCTTTTTACTGCGCTGTCTTTACATGAATGACATCATCGCTGACGAGCGACGGTTCGTTTGGTGCTACTTGCCACTACACCGTTGACCGTGACATCCATTTCATAGTGTCCTACGTCCAACGCGGTTAAGCCAGCGATCCGAATAAAGTAGTCCCCGGAGGCGTTCACTGTGATGGGCAGAACTTCCGCTTCGACGGTTGTGGAATCGATATCGTTGTTGAATGCGAGTGCGGTGCCTGCAACGTTCTCGATGGTTATGGTCGGGTCGAGTCGTGACGTGGGAATCAGACTGACGCTAAACACACCGACCCCGATTTGATCTCCCAACTGAAGCGCAACGCGAAAGTAGTCCTGGTCGCCCAGCGTGATATTCAGATTGACTTGCGTACCTGCCGCTACTGTGCCACTTCCCAAGTCAAATGCGTTTGCCGGAACATCGCCGACGGTGTCACGGACCACATCAAACATCTCAACATTCGACGCAACGGCGGCATTCGATGAAACCGTTGGGTTGCCGGCACGAATGCGCATGAAATAGGGGCCGGTCTGGCTGACGAACCACGCCCAACCGTCATTGTCCGGAATCGTGTCTGAAACCACGTCCGTAAAGTTGGCGTCGCGCGCGACTTCGATTTGGTAGAAACTCGCGTTGGGAACCAATGCAAAAGAAATAGGCGCGGCAAACGCGAACGTAGGTGTGACAAATGGATCGAGTAAAGTTTCGAAGGCGTTGAACGCGATGTTAGCGGTCGTATTCTGTCCTGCCACAACTCGCACGCCGGCCGCCGCTCCAAAGAACGTGACCTCCCCCGCCCCCGAACCAATTACCAACACAGCGTAGTTACCCGGAGCGAGATTTTCGATAGTGCCCTCAAACGCATTGCCCACTTGAGGCAGATCGACAGTCAGGTTAGTCGGACCGCTCAGCCGGACTTCAACGCCGTCCAGTGGCGGTTGTGCGCGTGCTCCGGCTTGCACCCGCACCAGCGGGGCACTCCCACCATCGCCAGTCTTGGATTTCGCCACAAAGCCACCCGGTCGGCCAAGGTGCCGACGCGAAACGACAGGCACTTCAGCCCGGGCAGTTCCAACGGTACCCGGCACGAGTTCAATGATGAGGTTTCCAGTAACGGATGGGTCCGCCGGGTTTTCAGAACAGGCCGCCACCACGACCAAGGGTAGAACACGGCCAACGAGAAAATGGAGGGTTTTCATACCTAAATGAGACGCCAGCGCCCACTCAAGTCAATGAGAAACGCGGGTTCCTGATGGATGGGGAACTTGCCCCGAGTTGTCTTGCAGTGAAGGTTTCCCCCATGAGGGACGACGTGGTTGTCGAGAGTGCGATAGAGCGGTGGACCCAAACCGGCCTGATAGGCGAGGACCTGGCGAAGCGTCTACGTAATGAGATCGTAGAAACCGCTGCCGGCCGGAGCCGCCGCACTGCACAATACATCATAGCGATCACAGCCGGACTCGTGCTGCTCACCGCAAGCGGCCTGTTCATATCGAAGAGCTGGCCACTTCTGCCGACACCGGTGCGCACGTTCATCTTGGGCGGAGCCGGATTTGCGTTGATCGCTGTTGGCACCGCAATGGAACCACGTTTTCGAGTTCGGCCGGTCAGTTACCTGCTACAGGCTTCTGGACTCTTGATGTTGTTGTTTGCATACGCGCACTCCGATCAGACTTGGCCAAAAGGAACGTTTGGGGGCATCGTCGCAGGTATGCTAGCGTTGGCCACACCCATCATCAGCACTGTTCTTTCCGTCCGTCGCAATCCGATCATGCCGGCAGTCAACGCTGCGGTTGCCTATGCGTTCATCGCTTTCTTCCTAGACCGGATCGGAGTTCCCGAGGACGCAATCGTCTGGATTCTCGACGGCGTGCTGCTCGTGGCACTGGCCGCACTCGTTGTTCGTCTTCGAAGCGCAGGACCGGACACACCGAATGTCGCCACGTCGCTCTACGCATTCGTTGCCAGCATGGTAACCGGACTCGTTTTGGCGGGACTCACGGCAGCAGGGCCGCTGAGTGCCGGCGGCGGCACCGTCTACGCGCTCGATCTTTGGCTATTGATCATTACCGGCACGGCACTCTGGGCAAATCACCGGGCGCCCGCGTGGCTCAAACGCCCCTGGTACGATGATATACTTGCAGTTTGCGTCGTGCTCGCCGCGGTTTTTGCGTTTCTAACACTGGACGAATTGGGTGTTGACAGCGATTGGTTGGGATTCGGCAGCGCACTCATAGGTAGTGTGGCGTTGCTCTATGGTGTAAGAACCGGCGGTCAGCCCGTGCTCCTGGCAGGAGCATGCGCCGTTGTGATTTCTGTTTGGCACTTCGGTATTTCTCAAGCCGGTTCGCTTGGCGCAGTGGGTGCGCTTGTAGTCACGGCAGCGCTCCTGTTTTGGGTCGCTTCCCAACTGGGTAAAACACTCGACGAGGAGTAAACCGTGCACCTGCCCCCCCGAGGGATTCTCCAGACTCACACATCGACACCTGAAGGTCTTACAAGATTTCTACGATCCGCTCCGGTGGGCGACCAATGATCGCCTTGTTACCGCGGACAACGATCGGTCGTTCGAGCAGCACGGGATTCTCGTTGAGAATTTGTAACCACTCGGACCGATCGCGCGTGTCAGATAGGCTAAGGCCAAGTTCTTGAAATCGTCGTTCTTTCGTTCGCATCAACGCATGCGGCTCGACGCCGAGCTTGCGACACAACGAATCGAGTTCGGTGACGGACGGCGTGTCGCTCAGATATTTGACGACGTCAAACGTTTCACCACGTTCCCGTAGGATCTCGAGGGCCTGACGGCTCTTGCTGCAGTGTGGATTATGATAGATCGTTGTATCCGGCATATGGCCGCCCCATTTAGATCGCTGTTTTCATTGTAGCGAGATGCCCGACTCAAGACGGTCCCGACAATCAATCACGATGTTTGAGAGTTGTGATGACCCGCCCTAATCGTTCCCTCCGGCAGTGTCATCGTTACCAACCACGACACGACAACGAAGCCAAGCACGTATGTAAAAATTCGTGTCGTTGCTTCTGTCAGAGCGCCAACAAATTCCGACCCCGACCCAGAAACAACCAGGCCTGCTTCGCGGGCGGCTAAGATCTCCGGTCCTATAGTCAAAGCGAGGACGGTACCCATGGCCGCGCCACCGACCGTAGCGCCAATGTGCCGAAAGAACTGAGCAGCGCTCGTAGCCTGACCAAGCCGGGACGGGTCAACGGTGTTTTGCACGATCAAGGTAAACAACGGAAAGGTTGGTCCAATTCCTACGCCGCAGAGTGCCATGAACGCGGTAACCGATCCGTACGATACGGTAGCGTCCATTCTCGACAACATAAACACGCCCACGAACAACAAGACACCTCCCACCAAAAGAATCGAGCGGTAATGCCCCGTCCTTGACGCCAACTGCCCTGCCATCGTCGCGCCAAAGGCGATCCCCAGCGAAAACGGAATCAAACTGATTCCGGCTCTGGTCGCGGAGACACCAACCACTTCCACGATGAACAGAGGTAGGAAGATGATGAGGCTCAAGAAAGCCGCACCGGAGAAAAAACCGGCGATGTTCGAACGAGTGAAGACCGGGTTACGGAAAAGGCCAAGATCCAACAACGGATCGTCGATCGTTAGCGACCGCGCCACCCAGAGACTCATTCCAATCGCGGACAACACCACAAGGCCAGTCAGCATCGGAATGACGGAAGCCGTGGTATCGCGCACGATGGCCGGTATCTGAAGTGCGACGACGAACGGCACAATCCCCAGGAGGAATAGAGAAACCGAAGGCATGTCCAAACGTCCCGTACGGTTTGCCGGTTTCAGGGGTGGCATGTGGGTCACCAAAAACCACAGGGCTACGCCGCCAATCGGAACGTTTACGTAAAAAATCCAGCGCCAACCCTCGACACCAGGAATGACACCCCCGGCATGATCGGTCAACACACCTCCGATCAGAGGGCCGAGCACCGACGCAATGGCAAACGTTGCACCAATGAACCCTTGATATTTGCCACGTTCATGTGGCGGGAAGAGGTCGGCAATGATGAGGAGGGTCATAGACAACAAACCGGCCGCGCCCAACCCTTGAATTCCGCGGGCAACGATAAGCTGATTCATGCCATCGCCAATCAACGGAATCATCTCGATTTCCCCCGCCAGGCCGCACAAACACGAGCCTAGGAGGAAAATCAACACGGCGCCGATCTCGATCGTTTTCCGGCTATGCAGATCCGCGAGCTTGCCGTATACCGGGACAAAACACGTCGATGCCAACAAATACGCGGTGGCAACCCAAGCGTACCGGCTAAACCCTTGCAGGTCGCTCACGATCTTAGGCAATGCCGTCGATACAATCGTTTGATCGATGGAGCCGAGAAACAGCGCAAGCATGATCCCCGCAAGCGTGAGGCGGCGATCGCGAAGCGAAAGTTGCGCTACCGAAATGGTTGCTCCTGCGGCCAATACATCGACGTTGACGGCACCCTACCCGAACGAAAAACCCCGCTACCGCCGCGCCGCGATACCTTGGACTTCAAACCGGGCACCAAACAGTAATTCGCCCGCGCCGATAAACGCACGTGCCGGAAACTCCTTCGTAAAGTATGTCCGATACACCCGATTGAACGCGTCGTAGTGCGCGACGTCCGAACAGAAGATTTGCACGGACACCAATTCATCCATGGTCACGCCGGCCGCTTCGAGTGTGCGTTTGACATTGTCGAGGACGTTTCGTGCCTCCTCTTCTGCGGTGGCCGGAACCTCACGCCCTGCATTTAGTCCTAACGCGCCAGACAAGTACAACGTGTTGCCAACCCAAACAGCACCGCTGAACGGTGCCCCTGTTCCATCCGCGGATCGACCGTTCACATATTCACGGGTCTCCTGCGCGGCAGCGGTCGTTACGCCAATCAAAACCGCTAAGATGCAGACGAAAACAGGCCGTGTTTTAGAATTCATGAGTTTACCTTGGAGTTTGTGTTGTGAAATTGGTGATTGAAATGAAAATCGTCTGCCCGAAACCGCGATCATCGCAAATTACGAATCGATGACCTGCAAATGGTTGGTCAATCAGACGGGTGTATCCGCCTCAACGCGATCTTCTAAACGCGCCGGTCGGGCACGTTGCGCTCGCGCCGTTACGGAATCGACCAACCCACCTAACACACGGTAACGTCTTTTGATCAAAGCTTGGAACGCTTTTCGTACTCCGTAATATCCGGCGCCTATGCCACCCGCCGCGGCAACCACGGCCACGCCCGTCACGCTCGCATTATTGGCCAACACACCCAACGCCGAAAATGCCACGAATCCCACCGCGCCAACCATGCCAACGGCAACGCCGGTTAGATGACCGGCCGACTCGGTAATACGTACACGAGTCTTCCCGTCTCT
>JAZDDD010000151.1:0-2097 GCA_036679545.1 Gemmatimonadota bacterium
GAACGCAGTGGTACCGGTGAGTTGTTGGAGGCCGTGTGGGGTTCGTCAGATACTGACGTCTTTGCCGTGGGATTGGGTGTCGTGTTGTACAACGATGGCACCGGTTGGGTGGTGCAGGAGAACCAGGCACCGACACTGTGGGGCGTGTGGGGCTCGTCACCCACGGATGTATGGGCGGTTGGAGACGATGGAAACGCCCTGAACGGCGTCCTCTATCATTACGACGGCACGACGTGGACGGTGCAACCGAGCGGCACCGCGCGTCTACACGGCATCTGGGGGACGTCTGCTTCCGACGTGTATGCCGTAGGACTCTCCGGTGCAATCATACACTATGACGGCACGTCGTGGAGTCCGATGACGAGCGGTACAACCAATGACCTTTTTGAGGTCTGGGGAACCGCCACGGATAACGTGTATGCAGTCGGCGCCAGCATTACGGTGTTGAACTACGACGGTATCAGATGGGCGTTTGAGTCAGTTTCCGCCGAAACGGACTTTCACGGGATCTGGGGTAGTTCCGATACGAACATATTCGTGAGTGGTCTTGGCGGAGAAATTCAACGGAAAGACGCCCAGGGTTGGACAAGTCTGCCGAGCGGAACGTTCGATGGTCTGCTACACGTTTGGGGGGCGGCACCGGACGACATAATCATAGTCGGTGAAAACGGCACGATTATCGACAACAGCGAGGCGTCGCCTACGACATCGTTCATAAACACATCCGCCACCAGTCTGCCCGCCAATGGCACAAGCACGGCGACAATCGTTGTGCAGCTGGTTGATCAAGGTGAGAATTTGGTCACCATTGGCGGAGACGAGGTAATTCTGTCAGCACCGTTGGGTACACTGAGCCCGGTGATTGACAATGGCGACGGCAGCTACACTGCCGGACTAACGGCGCCAAACGTGTTCGGTACAACCACTGTGACCGCAACGGTAAACGGCCTCCCGCTCTTCGGTGGCCCGACAATCTCGTTCACCGCCGACCCGGCGACGTCAACCATCACTGCCGTTCCGGACACCATCGCCGCAACCGGTCAAAATGTCTCGTTGATCGCCGTGCAGCTGAAGGATGGCGCGGGTAACAACGCAACCGGCGGTGGTGAGCTGGTAACATTGGCGACAACCGCAGGCACCTTGAGCGCGGTGGCGGACAGCGGCACCGGTGTCTACGGCGCGTTCCTAAGCAGTAACATTGCGAGCGTCGCTACCGTTACCGGCACGGTGGGCGGACTTCCGATCACTGACTTCGCAACCGTAGTCATCAACAACGTTCCCGGCACGTGGACGCAAACGGGAGATCTCGGAGCGGTTCGTCGGGATCATACCACGACCACGTTACTGGACGGCACCGTGCTTGTCATCGGTGGAACAGTGAGCAGTGCGGAGATTTTCGATCCAGATACCTATGCATTCACGCCAACGTTAACGGCACCGGTCAATCATGGCACAGGAACAACCGCCACACGCCTCCAGGATGGGCGCGTCCTTATTGTCGGTGGCAACTTGGCGCCCACCACGGCTGAGATTTACGATCCGGTTGCGGGGACCTTCAGCGCCACCGGGAATACCAATTCGCTTCACAGTTACCATACAGCAACACTACTGACCAACGGTACCGTGTTGATTGCAGGAGGTCAAAACCCAGTGGGGCCACAAACCCTCCCTGATGCGGAGATCTACGACCCGGTGACGGGATTATTCACCGCGACGGGCAGTCTGAATGATGATCGCGCAACGCATGCCGCCGAACTCATGGTGGACGGTCGTGTGCTGATTGCTGGAGGCCAACAAACGACGACGACGGGTCCTGCCATCAAACTGAACACGGCCGAAATTTATGATCCAACAACCGGTCTCTTCACTACAACGGGAAGTAGCTCTGCCGCCGGATACGAACACCTCACACAGTTGAGCAACGGGATGGTCCTGGCCGTTGGTGCGTTCTCCACCGTGGTCGAATTGTTTGACCCAGCACAGGGCACGTTCGCGCTCACGGGTTCCCTTTCTGTGCCGCACTATTCCACCGATGTGGTGGAAATGATCGATGGCACGGTATTCGTCATCGGCGGGACCACGGGGACCGGACCAACC
>JAZDDD010000152.1:0-2649 GCA_036679545.1 Gemmatimonadota bacterium
CGGATCCATCCGGGATGTCATCGCGACCTTGGTCGCCGGCGGTACGTTTGTGTGCCCGCCAAACTTCGATTGCGCGTTCGAATTCTTCGAATGGGTGCGTGAGTGTCGACCCACGTGGTACACCGCTGAACCGGCGGCGCACGCGAAGATCCTTGCCATGGCCGGCGCGAATCGTGATGTCATCAAGCATAGCGCCATTCGCTTTGTGCAATCGAGCGAGTCAGACCTCTCGCATGATCTTCATGCCGGTCTTGAGAGCGCCTTCAAAGCACCCGTGATCGAACGAACACTCGGCGCGTAGCCGCCGTGCTGCGGGCACACGTTCTTTTGCCACTAAATCCACGACATCCACGATACTGTGGTGCGGTTTAGTGGTTTTCGTGGATTTAGTGGCAAACTACCCATCCAAACATCAAATTACCGAATGCCTGACTCAGAACCACGAGCTACCAACAGACTCATTCATGAAACCAGCCCTTATCTGTTGCAACATGCACACAATCCCGTGGATTGGTATCCGTGGGGGCAGGACGCGTTGGTACGCGCACGAGATGAGCAACGCCTGATTTTGTTGTCAATCGGATACTCAGCGTGCCATTGGTGTCACGTCATGGAACATGAGTCATTCGAGAATGATGCTATTGCGGCGTTGATGAACAAGAATTTCGTCAATATCAAGGTCGATCGCGAAGAACGGCCTGACCTGGACGACATCTACATGGCCGCAACGGTTGCGATGAACTCTGGGCAGGGCGGCTGGCCCATGACGGTCTTTCTCACACCCACGCTCGAGCCCGTTTTCGCCGGTACGTATTTCCCACCCAACGATGGTTACGGGCGCCCCGGTTTCCCTCGACTACTTCAGACATTGGCCAAGGCCTGGGACACGGATCGTGAAAAGATCCTCGAGCAGGCTACACAATTTGCCGAACAACTTCGGGCGACACGGGGCAACGAAGCCCCGGGCAACGTTGGCCAAGAGCAGGTGCGTTTGGCGGGTCAGCAATTCGGTCGAGACTTCGACGCGCGTTACGGTGGTTTTGGTCCAGCGCCAAAATTTCCACCATCGGTTGGTGTTATGCTCCTTCTTCGGTTACAACATCGTGCGGGGCAGTCTCGTTATCTGGAGATGGCTGCAAAAACCCTGGAGGGCATGGCTAACGGCGGGATGTACGACCACATCGGTGGCGGATTCTGTCGCTACTCGACTGATGAGCGTTGGTTGGTCCCTCACTTTGAAAAAATGTTGTATGACAACGCGCTGTTGTGTCGAGCATACTTGGAGGGGTTTCAAGTCACCGGCACACCGTTGTTTGCTCGCGTCGCCCGAGAAACCCTGGACTACGTCATTGACGAGATGACATCCGAACAAGGCGGGTTCTTTTCTTCGACGGATGCCGATTCGGAAGGTGTGGAAGGAAAGTTTTTTGTATGGCGTCCTGAAGAGATTGACGCACTGTTGCCGGAAACGGATCGGGACGTTTTCAAACTCTTTTACGATATAACTCCCGAGGGTAATTGGGAGGGGAACAGTATCCCTCACACCCCCCACGACATTGCCGCCGTGGCGAGGCGTTTCGGTGAGGAACCCGAGCGACTGCGTGTTCGTTTGGATGACATGCGGCGGATCGTCTTCCAGGCCAGAGAACAACGCATCAAGCCTGGGTTGGATGACAAGATCCTCACGGCGTGGAACGGCCTGATGATCGGCGCGTTTGCTGAGGGGTTCAGAGTCCTCGGTGATGCGCGGTACAGGGATGTCGCCTGCCGCGCGGCGGACTTTATCTTGTCGGAACTGACTGATGATGAGGGGGCATTGCTTCGCACCCACCGAGATGGTCGGTCTCACCTGGATGCGTATCTCGAAGACTACGCCTACCTCGCCGAGGGATTGCTCGATCTCTACGAAGTGACCGGTGCGGAACGATATTTGTTTGACGCGGAGCGATTGGCACATGTAATGTTGGATCGTTTTCTCGATGGGGAAAGTGGCGCCTTCTTTCATACGTCCGATACACACGAGGAATTACTTTTCCGATTTCGCGAGGGCGCAGATGGTGCAACGCCGGCCCCAAATGCGGTGGCGGCCTACGTGCTCGCACGACTGGGCACCCATCTGAATCGTGAAGCGTGGCGCGGGATCGCTACGCGAGCAATCGATGCGTACGGGGCGTCCATGAACCGTTATCCCAAGGCGTTTGCCAAGAGTCTTACGGTTGTTGACTTCCTTTCATCGCCACCTGTTGAACTTGCGTTCATTGGTGGCGATGATGAAAAAGATCTATCGAATTTGATGCGCGCAGCGGCCGAGGTTTTCATACCGCACAAGATTCAAGCGGTATCGTTTCGGGGAAACTCCACGCTGCCCCTGGTAGAAGGAAAGAAAACGGTGGAAGGGAAGGCCGCGTTGTACATTTGTCAGAATTTCTCGTGTCAGGCGCCCGTTACCAGTCCAGACGATGTTGCCGATGCATTGCGATCCCACAAAGTAACGGTCGTGCAAGAGACACCATGACACCTACGCTTTTCTCCCGTGTGTTAGTTCTTTCTGCGGTGTTGGTCACGTCGTGGGCCACGCCGTCTACCGGTCAAGACGAGGCAACCAGGGATGACGGTTTGCATATCGAGATCTCGCTGGTGACGTTTGGG
>JAZDDD010000153.1:0-3626 GCA_036679545.1 Gemmatimonadota bacterium
TGCCGGATTTTGTCCGGCTGACGGATCGTCGAACATCGTCATCGGCGATACGATTGGTCGAAAGCGGTACGCTGGCCGCGGCTCGAACAGGTGTGCGTTTGACTCCGTCACGGCATCCGTGAGCTGTTGCAGTGGTGTGATGTCGTCAATGATCCAGAAACCGCGGCCGTATGTTCCGATCACCAGGTCGTTGAAGTGCTCCTGGACAACCATCCAATACATCGGCGCCGACGGAAGGTTTGATTCCAGCGGCATCCACTGCTCACCGTCGTTGAAGGAAACGTATAGTGCGTTTTCCGTTCCGAGGTAGAGCAGGCCGGGCCGCACCGGATCCTCATGAACGTGCCGTGCGTAGGAGAGCGGGCTATCGGCAACACCGGTGGTGATCAACTCCCAATTGCCCCCGAAATCTTCTGTTTTGTACACATACGTACCGAATTGGCCGACTTCGTGAAAATCGACGGTCATGTAGGCCTTGGCAACGTCCCACCTGGACGCGTGGATGTTGCGTACCGTGCCAAGTGGCGGAAGATCGGGGATGTTGTCGGTGACGTCCGTCCATGTGGTACCGTTATCTCTACTCACGTGGACTATGCCGTCGCTCGAGCCCGTCCAGAATACACCCTGCTGCAACGGTGATTCCTCAAAGGCATAGATGACACAACAGTATTCCACTCCGATATTGTCCGGTGTTAGGCCACCGGAGATGCCCTGTTTACTTTTGTCGTTTGTCGTAAGGTCCGGGCTAATGATCTCCCAACTTTGTCCGCCGTTTGTCGTTCTGTGTACGAATTGGCTCGTGACATAGATCGTGTTGCTGTTGTGCTCTGAGATCAAGAGCGGGAACGTCCACTGAAAACGGTACGGGAGTGACTCCGCCGGCCAACCTGCGGTGAATTCGGGCCACACTTCAACTTGTCTAAACTGCATGGCTTTCACATCGAACCGTGTCACCACCCCGCCCAAGGCACCGAAGCCCGATGCGCTGGACCAAACGATGTCGGGATCGGTAGGATCGGGTGTTGCGAACCCGCTCTCGCCACCGCCCAGATCATGCCACATGCCGCGTGGAATGCCACCACCGCCAAACCCAAAACCTAAACGGCTATTTGATGGTCCGCGGACGGACGGGCCGTCTTGGCGATTCCCGTACACATAATACGGAACACGGTTGTCAACGGCGACGTGATACAGTTGCGCAACAGGCAGTTGGATTCTGAACCAAGACGCGCCGCGATTTTGGGAAATCGATATGCCACCGTCATGTCCGGCGATCATACGGTCGCCGTTTGTTGGGTCGATCCACAGGTCATGATGATCCCAACCGGGCGCAGAAAGCCCGCCGTTGCTGGCGCCGAGTCCAAAGAAGTTGGCGGATTCCGACGTGACGCCGCCGTCCAATGTGCGGTTATACGTCGCCGACAGGAAATAGACTTCATCCGGATCGTCCGGCGCGACGGTGCAGCGGGAGTAATAGGCTGTACGACCCGACAAATCACGATCATGATTGACCAATTGCCAGTTGTGGCCACCGTCATCGGTGCGCCACAGCTCGCCGCTTTCCGTTTCTTCACCGTGCCATGGAACACCGTCGCCGGTTTCGATCAGGGCGTAGATACGATTGGAGTTTTCCGGTGTAACGCAAACCGCGATTTTCCCAACCGATTTCGTCGGTAGTCCGCTTCCCTCCAAACGGGTCCATGTGTCGCCGCCGTCGCGCGACATGTAAAGCCCACTTCCCGGACCGCCGCTCTCTCTGCCCCAGGTTTTGATTGACAGTTGCCACATACCGGCGATCAAGATCCGCGCGTTGTTGGGATCCATGGCCAAGTCCGATGCACCGGTGTTCTCGTCTACCGCCAACACATGTTCCCATGTTTCTCCGCCATCCACCGTACGGAAGACACCACGCTCGTCGTGCGGTGCGTAGGCGTGGCCAAGCACGGCGGCGTAAACGATGTCCGGGTTGGTGGGATGAATGATGACGCGACCAATACGGCCCGAGTTGTTGAGACCCCGGTGTTGCCATGTATTGCCACCGTCGGTGGAACGATAGATACCCGTACCGATCGATACGTTGGAACGGATGAAAGACTCTCCCATCCCGGCCCACACCACGTTGTGGTCAGACGGTGCCACTGCTAACGCACCGATTGAATGATCGGGTTGGTCGTCGAAGATAGGACGCCACCGAAGGCCGCCGTCGGTCGTTTTCCAAATACCCCCGGACGCCGCTCCGCCGTAGTAGGTCATAGGGTCGCCTGGTACACCAACGACGGTTGACACGCGGTTACCTACCGGGCCGATGTGTCGGGCGGGCAGAGCGGAGTAGTGCGATGGTTCGATCTCTTGAGCCATGCTGACAGTGGGTGTGACGAGAGCGACCACGGTGGCGAGAAAGGGTAAACGACGGTTGCGGACCATCTCTGAGACCTCTGAAGGGGGTGGTTGGGACACGCCAATAATCCGCGACTGTAACCCGCGTCGCAAGGGTTGGCGTGGTTTGATGGAATCTCGCTGCAGGTTTACGCTGCACATGAGCGCGTTGGATTCACTTACCCCGGTGAGCTTTTCGTGGGAGGTTGACCAAACTCGTAGCACAATCCCTTTGATCAGCAATACCGATAGCGGTGCCGTGGGTTCTTTTGTTGGCCAGACGAATAAGGTCTGGGAGTGGCGTCGCCCGGACACCGGTTTTGCGTTGATCCTCAGTCTTTCATACAGATTGGAAACGGGTCAGGACAGCGTAGGCGGTCGTCTCATCAGATACTGTCCGTGATAACGGGTTCTTAGACTCCAAAGCGGGTTCTCGGTAACAATGGGTCGGTGTGGTCTTGCGTATATCGTCGATATTTCTTAACTTTTGTTTATAAACATTGTTTAGGAAATGGCTATGGCCAAAGGGAATTATCTCGGCGAATTCGAACTCGTCGTATTGCTCGGACTCGCGCGTATTGCCGACGAAGCATACGGAATGACGATCTTCGAGGAGATCAAGGTCGTCACTGGGCGGGATCTGACAGTTCCTGCGGTTTACGTCACGTTGAACCGCTTGGAAAAGAAGGGGTTGGTGCTATCCCGTACGGGGGAATCCAGTTCGGAGCGGGGGGGGCGCGCCAAGAAATTCTACCGACTCACCGCCACCGGTCACGAATCTCTCGAGGTGTCGCAGGAGATGCTTCAGCGTTTGTGGCAGGGCGTTCGATTGGGCGAGGCTACGTCTAAGTCGTGACGGAAAAACAACGAGCGGTGTCGCGACCGCCAAAAATTGCGGCGTGGTTGTTGGGTTTGTCGCTTCCCAACGGTGTGCGGGATGCGGCACTTGGTGACTTGGAAGAGGCTCACGCTGCCCTGGCGCAAAGCATCGGAAAGTCGGCGGCAAACAGCTGGTATTGGTCGCAGGTGTTGCGGTCGCTGCATCCAAAAGCTCGCTGGCCGCGTCTGTCGGGTCCTTCCGTAAAGACAACCTATCACTTGACCGCCCAACGTGGGACGGGAGACATGATGCACAGCATCTTGCAAGACATTCGTTACGGCCTACGCTCCGCAACGAAACACATCGGGTTCACGGCGGTCGTGATGCTCACACTGGGGCTCGGGGTCGGCGCCAACACGGCGATCTTCAG
>JAZDDD010000154.1:0-6483 GCA_036679545.1 Gemmatimonadota bacterium
GCAGGAAAACGTCAGCACCAATGTCCCTCAGTTGAATTATTGGGAGGGCGCGGTCGTTGTTATCGACAGGAACGGCGCACCGATGGGACGTGGATTCGCCGAGTTAACTGGGTACGGAGGCGCTCGACCCCCGGTTTAGTTGGTCACTCGCTCAATCTCTTTGCAACGATTTGGGCGGCAGCCTGGACGGGTGACTCATCCCGCTTCGCGGCCTCCTCCAAAATCTCCAACAGCGACTGCTCGATTTGATTGACTCGTGCACGGAGGATCTCACGGTCTTTCTCCCCACGAGTGATGAGACCCAGCGCAACGGCCCCGCCCGCATTCACAATGTAGTCAGGTGCATACAGAATACCCCTATCGTGCAACGCCTGGCTGTGTTCGGGCGATTCCAATTGGTTGTTGGCCGACCCAGCTACAATACGACACTTCAGCTCCGGAATCGTCTCCGAGTTGAGGGTGCCACCAACCGCACATGGTGCGTACACGTCACACGCGGCTCCGTACGCCGTATGTGGCTCAAACACCTCCGAGCCCCCAAGTTCCTCGGACAGTCGTTCCGCCCGACGCGTGTCCAAATCGCTGAGGATGAGGTCGGCACCTGCCTCCTTGAGTAATCGCGCCAGCGGATCGCCCACATCGCCAACACCCTGCACATGCACAACGCGACCGGTGAGATCGCCACTACCAAACACGTGTTGCACCGACGCCTTGATACCCGCAAATACGCCCATGGCCGTAAACGGGCCCGGGTCGATGCACGTCCCAGCAGCTCGATCCACGCCATGCACGTATTCCGTTTCCTGCGCGATCACAATCATGTCGTCGGGTGTGGTTCCGAGGTCCGGTCCCGTACCAAACGACCCGTGCAGGGAGTTGATAAGCTGACCGTAGCGACGCAGCAGTCCGGTGCGTTCATCGGGCTGCAACGGGCGGGATAACGCCAATACCGCCTTGCCACCGCCATGGTCCAAACCAACGGCCGCCCATTTATGTGTCATGCCACGTGCGAGTCGCATGGCGTCTCGGAGTCCAGCCGCCGGTCCGGAATACACCTTCATCCGAGTACCCCCACTTGGAGCCCCCAGGCGATCACTATGCAGAGCGACGAAAATCCACGTCTCTGTTTCGGCGTCATAACGGATTACCACCCCGATACCATCCCACGTTTCAATTAAAGACTTGATGCTGTGGGCCATATCCACCTCCTCCACTCGTTCTCAATGCCACTGGGGCCGGTACGGCCCTCAGGGAAAGTTAATCGTGACCACTGGCCGTCCCAACGCGCTACGACTACAATTTTAACAAGTCAGGCAGGCACGGATGGTCCAATATCTCTTTCAGCTCGGCGCGCTAGTCACGTCCTTGTCGCTGGCAAGCGCTACACCGCCCCACGGCTTCTCCGCCCCTCGGGACTCCACGGATATCCGTCGACAAGCGGAGCGAATGCAGCAACGGTTCGAACGCACTCGGAGGCAACACCTGCCGTGGGGCTATGGTTCCTCCGGACCATGCGACATACGCATGGGGCAATATTGTTTCACCTTCGACGACAACGAGCGTGACTGGGACCCACCAGCAGAACACCCGGACGTCATCACCGCGCGCGAAGAACTAATAAACGCACTGGACTCCCTACACGCCAAGCTGCCTGGCGATGAGTGGATCCTCACGCAGTTGGTCCGATACGGAGTAGAATCCCGTCGTTTCGATCTCGTAGAACATGCCGCAATCACCTGCACCCTTGCCAAAGTATGGCTTTGCCACGCCCTCGCCGGGTACGTCCATCACGCTACCCAAGACTACACGACCGCCGAAGACGCATTCGATCTCGCGCTTGTTCTCATGGCTTCTCGACAACGGTGCGAATGGGAGGATCTATCCGACCTCCTTGCCGGCGGAGTGAGAGGAAAGTGGCGTGACCGAGGGTGTCAGGACCGATCCGGTATGCTGGATACGCTCTTTTGGCTATCGGATCCGTTGCATTACGTGGCGGGGAACGAATTGCGCACCGAACACTTCGCGCGCCAAGTGGCGAGTCTCATGTACAGACAGGCTCGGGGACCAAGCCACCAGCCCTGGAACGCCATCGAACACAGAATCATCACGCGATACGGTTGGCCCCGTGGCTGGGAACGCATCCGTGAGTACCGTACGTCCCTACGTCCTCCCATGGTGACTCATTACGGGTTAAACGGTGCAGCGACATTTTTTCCCACCATAGCGACAATGGTTTCCGATCCCACATCCATCGCCCAGCGGGACTGGGATATGGACCCGCCTCGCCCCCAGTCGAGCCACGGACCGCCATACGCTTCTGAGGCATTCGAAGACGTTACCGTTGACGTTGCACTATTCCGCCGCGGAGATTCGACGACATTGGTGAGTGCAATATCGTTGAGTCACGATGGTCTTTCGCTGCGCAACGACACAGAGTTCGCCGTCGCGATATCCAAAAATCCACAGACACTGCCAAGGATTTGGTCCGCAGTGGCAAACGATACAACACATGTGCTGATCGCGACGGCGATGGCATCCCCCCACCTGGTGAGCTTCGAGGTGTTGGCTCGAGCAGCAGGTGTTGCTGGCCGATCGCGATTCGGCATCGACTTGAGTCGACTGCATCGGCCGGGTTTGGTGGTGTCAGATGTTCTGGTCCTTCACACGAATGACTCATTACCCACCGGACTCGAGCAGGCGGTGGCCCTAATCCGCAGACCGAGTCCCTATCGACCGGGGGAAAGGTTCGCCCTGTACTGGGAGTTGTACGGGACTCAATCCCAGGTCACATATTCCACTAGTTTATCGCTCGACAAAACCAACAAGGGAATTTTCCGCCGCCTTGCCGAGTTGACGCCATTTACGTCTCACAACGCAGCGGTACGTGTGGCGTGGGATGACACGGCACGAGACCAATTCGAATTGGCCCCTCGGTCCATCGCGGTCGATCTACCCACCCAACTCTCCGCTGGGAGATATCGACTGACGTTAACCATTGAAGCATCCACGGGAGAACGTCACGAACGGATCGTTGACATGGTCGTTGCGTCACACTGAAATCCAGTGCCGCACGTGTCACATCAAGGGCCACACAACGATTCGTGCATAAAACGCGCGGCCTCTCCTTCAACCCAAAAATTTGGACGCCACGGTATCGCCCCGGACACAAAGCCAACGTGCCCTCCGCTTGGCGTGAAGTTCGCGACAACGTTTTCGTTGCGTTCTACCACACTGGTCGGCACACAATCGCTTGGCAAAAAAGGGTCATCCTTAGAGTGGACAAGCAGCGTACGCACGCGAATGGCATCCAAGAACCCGGATGAACTCGATCGTCTGTAGTACTCGTCAGCCCCAGAAAACCCGTGTAGTGGCGCCGTAGCGGCGTCATCAAACTCCCAGAAACTCTTCGCCGCCATCGCTCTCTCGAAGTCGATCTTGTCGGACAACATCCCCTTCTTTGCGGCCACCTTCCTCTGCAACTTCCCAATGAGGAACGAAGAGTACACTCGACCGCCGAGTCGTCTTAGGTGTTCGGCGCCACGACTGAGATCAAAAGGAACGGATATGGCCATCGCGCTGGTAAGCTGGTCGGGAGTGTCCGATCCACGTTCGCCCAGGAATTTGAGAAGGACGTTGCCGCCAATCGAAAAACCAACCACACCGAATGGCGCATCCGGATAGCGGGTGTTTAACCAATCAATCGTGAATGCCAAATCTTCGGTTTCACCGGAATGATACAGACGTGGCAAACGATTGAGTTCACCGCTACACGATCGGAAATTGAGACCGACCGCCCGCAGACCGCGTGCCTCAAGGTTTCGGTACGTCTGGAGAGCATATTTCGATCGCGCGCTCCCCTCGAGCCCGTGCAGGACGAGAACATACGGTGCATCCGATTCGCCGTCCCACCGCTCCGCGTATGGAAAATCCACATCGACAAAGTCGCCGTCCGGTAATTCAATGCGTGTACGGCGAAATACCAAACCCTTTGCTGACCTGAGCGCTCGGGCGCCCAAGGTCTGGAGATGGGTACCCGGTAGCCACCACGCAGGCCGGAACGTATCCGTTTGGAATCCACCCGTCTTCACGAACGACGATTTACTCTTACTCACCAGTTGGACACCCGTTATCGTTTGCCATCACTCAGTGTACCTGGAATCGACCAATGCATCAAAAATTTCTATACGTATTTGCGTTCGGCGTGCTGGCGTGCGCGCCAAACCAGGACGAATCATTTACATCAACACCGCCACCCGCAGTCGTTTTGTCGTTGATGGGAGACACACTGCGACCGGTAGCCATGTCCGAGGATTTGCAACGGTCCAGACAACAACAACTGGACGCCGCCCACGGAGCGTATGAGTCCACGCCCAACAACGCCGATTCCATCATCTGGTACGGGCGTCGTCTCGGGTACATGGGACGTTACCAAGACGCAATCGGTGTGTACACTGAAGGAATCGAGAAACATCCCAATGATGCCAGGATGTACCGACACCGTGGCCACCGACACATAACCGTCCGCAACCTCGATGCGGCAGAAGCAGACTTCGAGCGGGCCGCCGTACTGATCGAGGGGCAACCCGATGAAGTCGAACCAGACGGCCTTCCGAACGCGATGAATATCCCCACAAGCACGCTCCAATCCAATATCTGGTACCATCTTGGGCTGACCCGGTATTTGCAAGGAGACTTTCCGGGCGCCCGCGATGCGTATGTACACGGTATGGGAGTGTCGAATAATGACGATACGCTCGTCGCCACATCCTACTGGTACTATATGACCCTCGCACGGCTGGGAACCCAGGACGCGGCCGCCGCAGTGCTGCGGCAAATCACCACTGACATGAACGTCGTCGAGAATCAGAGTTACCAGCGGCTCCTTCTTCTTTTCAAAGGCTCACTCCCTGTCGATAGCGTACTGGACGTAACCGCCGATGGAGACGTTGCGCTGGCCAACGCCACGGTGACCTATGGTGTAGGACAATATCACGCGCTCAATGGCCGCATGGAGCAAGCTAGAGAGGTTTGGGAGGGCACTATTGGGGGAGCGCAGTGGGCAGGCTTCGGATATATTGCCGCCGAAGCCGAACTATCACGTGTGCCGGGCCCTTCAAGCTAGTCGTCTTCGGCCAGTTCCGTCACGACGATTCTCTCCGTGGCACGTTTTCCATCGGCCGTGGCCGCAATCATAACCGAGCCCGGTTCGTGCGTCGTCAGTACGCCGTTTGGCGATATCGTGGCGATGGTGACGTCACTCACCGCCCAGTCGCATTCTACTTCCGAAACGACGCTGCCGTTGGGGCTGAGCGTAACAGCGCTAAACTGACGTTGCCAACCTTCGGGTATGGCACACCCACCCGGTTGAATTCGCAAACGCGCAAACGCCGGCGGTTTGATCACGATTTTCACTTCGTCTGAACGCGAATCGCTGGCGGCCGTTATCACGACCGCACCCGGAAACTGCCCCATAACACGGCCCGTTGGCGTCACCCGCGCGATCACCGGGTCGCTTGATGTCCATTGGACAAATCGGCCGCTCAGGGATTTGCCGAACTGGTCATACGTCTTGATGCGTAGTTGAGCGACTTCCCCGACCTCGAGATTCCGAACCGGTGACGTCACCTCCACCGTGGCGGCACCCACGCGAGTCACGGTCACTCTGACTTTAGCCTCCAGTTGCTCGCATTGCGCAACGACAATGGCCGTCCCACTCGACCCAGCGGTCCCCAACCCAATTGAAGTCATCTCTATGACTTCGGGTTCGGTGGAGTACCAGGTTACCGTACGGTCGGTGAGAACCTGGCCGCTCGCATCCCGTGGTTCGGCAACGAATTGAAGCCGTTGTTCCACCGCGATGGCGCCACGCGAAGGTTCCGACACAAGCGCGGCAAGGGGGACCTGCTTCACCGTGACATCCACGGCGACCGCAATGTCCTCACAAGACGCGGTAATGACCGCCGACCCTACTTTCAAACCGGTAACCACACCACGCGACGTTACGGACACCGCCGCGGGATCGCTCGAAGAGAATTCAACCTTGCGATCTCCAAGGGTCATGCCGCGTTCATCGACGGGATCCGCTTTCAGTTGAATGCTCTCACCCGTTCCAATCAGTGCGTCTTGTGGATCCACGGTGAGTTGTGCCAACGGGATCGCTGTGACGTTGACGCCGCATACGCCACGGGCTCCATCGATCGTGGCTGCAACCACCACCTCGCCGGGCCGAATTCCTAACACCATCCCGTCCGTCACTTGTGCAATTGCCGGATCACTGGAAACCCAGTTCACCCTCCGGCCCAATAAGACATTGGCATTGGCGTCTGCCAGCTCCACGTCGAGTTGAAACGACTCCATCATCCGGACGGCCTGTTTGGACGGATCGACCTTCACCTTGGCCACCGGTACGGGCGAGACCATGACCGTGCAAACGTCTATCGCGCCGTCGCAAACCGCCTTGACCGTGACATCACCCTCATCCAA
>JAZDDD010000155.1:0-2714 GCA_036679545.1 Gemmatimonadota bacterium
CCGTCCGTGGGCTCGTAACCCCGCGTTCTACACCATGATCTTCACCGCGCAAAGCGACGTGCCCGCGCATGAGGGTCCGGTCATGCACGGGTGGATCGACTTGTGGACATACGATTATCCACTCTCATCCGAAGATGCGGCGGACCTCAACGAACGGATCGGGTCCATTCCCGCAGTGCTCGAACAGGCTCGCGAAAATTTGGTGGAAGACGCGGGGGATCTGTGGCGTGCGGGCATGCGCAACATTGCCGGACAGAGTAGGGACTTGGCCTCGTTTGCCGATAGGGTCGCAGGAACGAACGCAGAACTCGATGCTGCGATTCAACGCGCGCGTGAGGCGACGAACTCGTTCAGCGAATGGTTGGAGGAACAGGTTAGTTCGAAGAACGGTCCGTCCGGTGTTGGTCGGGATGACTACACGTGGTATCTCCGAAACGTGCACCTCGTGCCGTACAGCTGGGAAGAACAGATGACGCTCATGCGTCGTGAGCTGGCACGTTCGCACGCTGCGCTGCGGCTCGAAGAAAATCGCAATCGCGATTTACCTGAGCTGCCCAGAGTAGCCAGCGCCGAAGAGTACGATCGCGTGTTCAATGCTGCAGTGGACGAGTTCGTCGAATTTCTCGGACGAGAAGAAATCGTCACGACCAAAGACTACATGGCACCGGCGCTCCGCGAGCGGATCGGCCAGTTCACACCGGCAGAGGGTCTGCGCGGATTTTTCTCAGAAGTGAGTTACCGAGATGCCGTGACGATGCGTACGCACGGTTACCATTGGATCGAACTTGCGCGAATGGTTGCCGAACCGCATCCAAGCCCCATTCGCAGTGTACCGTTGCTATCGAACATCTATGACGCGCGTTCTGAAGGTCTCGCAACCGGGATGGAGGAGATGATGATGCACGCCGGACTGTTCGACGACAAGCCGCGTGCTCGCGAGCTGATCCACATCTTATTGGCGCAACGTGCAGCACGAGCGATCGGCGGGTTGATGTTGCACGCCAACGAATGGTCCATTGAGGAAGCGTCGGCGTTTGCGTCGGAGTGGACACCGCGTGGTTGGATGCCGGCCGATGGTAACACCGTCATCGGCGAACAATACCTCTACCTCCAACAACCCGGTTACGGAACCAGTTACCTGACTGGAAAGATTCAACTGGAAGGATTGATGGCGGAGCGAGCCATCCAACTTGGCGACGACTTCACGATCAAACGGTTCATGGATGAGTTCACCGGCGCTGGCGTGATCCCGATATCGTTGGTCAGGTGGGAATTGACGGGTCAAAACGACCATCTTGTCAGGATGCTCGACGGGATGAAGCCGCCAACCTCTTGACCGTGACCGACAACACCAACCGGCTTGCCGCCGCGCTCGCGCTTTTCGACTCCGGCGAAGTAGATTCCTTCCTTTATTATGTCATGCCGTACATCGACGGCGAGACGCTACGGGACAAAGACTTGTCGTAGATCCTAGGTTGATAAATAAAAAGAGCCGAACCCCGTCAAGGGGTCGGCTCTCTTGGTACAGCGGAAAACGCTGCAGGCACCTCGCACGCGCATTTAATATACATGGATTACCCAGTACACATTATGACCAAGGTGTGTTTGGCTTTGGGAACAACTCATTGTTCACGTAGGTCGCGTCGACTCGCTCGTCATAGAAACACAAACAATCTTTGATTTTGTAGGCCTCTGGTAGAGGGTCCTCATAACACCAGACACTATTTTCCAGAATCTTGTGACCGGCTTTGATCGACCAATACAAAGAGGCAATTCCCTTATAGGGGCACCGGGTCTTCAGATCACTCGGCTCCAACAATTCCATGCGGACATCTTCTCTGGGCACATAATAACGGGGTGGAAATCCGGTTTCGAACAGAAGCACAGGACGCCGAGTATCAGCGACCGTTTCCTCTCCAACAACCACACGTACATGACGAGAGCTCTGCAAAATGTCGACGCGGTGATAAGGATCTCTCAGATGGACGAATACTTCCTCTTCTTCTTCGTACCATGCATCCATTTTCCCCCATTCAAAGATCAGGTAATCCTTGAGCGGTTGCCATTCATTGGTTGGACTGAGGAAACCCCAGGCGGCATCGTCGACGATCTTGTCACCCACCTCAATGCTCCAATAGGTTGCGGTCCCCTGAGGAGGCAATTCTGAGCGACGTTTTGTTCTCTCCATTAAGTCCGTTCGGACATCTTCCTTGGGAAAACAATACACGGGTAATCGGTTGGCCCGGCGCAGTACCATCACCTGAGTGCTATCAGCGATGGTTTCTCCACCAAACATCGCTCGTACCCACCTTGGGCTTTTTTCAAACTCGGGGATCGAGCGATGACCGATAGCGATAGTTTCGCTTGTTAAGGGGGAGATTTTGTCACTTTGGGCTTTCTGTTCTGTGTTCATAAGATTTTGCGGACCTGTACTTCCCTGGTGTCTCAGAATTTGAAGCTGAATGTTGGGGCGATATGCAGGATATTTTCGCTTTCGCCTGTTGCCTTCAAGAAACCCTCAGCCATGAAGTAACTGAGGTCCAAATCAAACGACAGATGGCGATTGAATTCATACCCGATCTTGAGGCCGAATTGCGTACCTATTCTTCGATCCGGCACCCCGATACCGTCGCGAAGCAGAAAACGTGGTGGCGAGTACACACCATCGTTCGTCGATTCGCGCCAAAACATCGCCCATTCCGAGTACACCTTGA
>JAZDDD010000156.1:0-7434 GCA_036679545.1 Gemmatimonadota bacterium
ATCACCGTATCCTCACCGCCCACCATGGCGACCCCACCGGAGCATGTGACGCGAACTTTGATCACTCCATCTACGATGACCGGGTTCTCGCGAAGCACCGCCTGAATTTTTTGCAACGCGATTACAGCACCGGGCACTTCTGTACCGGGTAACAACACGGCGAACTCATCTCCGCCCCATCGTGCGATCACATCAGACCCTCGCAACGTGTCGGTCATCCAGCCGGCGATTTTTCGCAGCACGTCATCGCCCAACGCATTTCCGTATAAATCGTTGACACGTTTGAAGCGATCCACATCGAACAGACAAACCGAAAGTGGTGTTGCGTTTCGAACACTCACGGCTAACTCGTGTTCAAACGCTTCGGTGAAGGCGTTGCGATTTCGCATGCCGGTGAGCGGATCGTGACGTGCGTAAAGACTTGCCTCGGCCGTACGCTGCAACTTTGCCGACACCGTAGCCGAAAGCGTTTCCGGGTCTATCGGTTTTTCGAGGTACTCGTCGGCTCCCAACGCAAAACATTCCGTCTTTGGTTGAGAACCCGTTAACGGGGATAACACAAACACCGGTAAAACCGCCGTGCGCGGACGCTGCCGTAGCTTGAGCAGCAAATTCCTTCCATCGGTGTCAGGTAAGAATATGTCGAGAATCACAAGCGCCACGTCCTCTTCCGCCAAAATGCCCTCGGCGTCGGTGGCCGTGTCTACCAAGACGACTTCGCGATTTTGTGTGGTCAGGGTGGCACGTATGAGTTGTGCGGTTGCTGGGTCCTCTTCGATAACAAGCACCTTGGTCCGCATTTCGTCGCGTTCAGCGGCGTCCGCGCGAAGGGCTTGGAGCAGACGCGTCGTCGGCCCAATGAGATCACCTTCGGACGCGTGTTCAACCGCTTCGGCGGGGTCACCAAGTCCGGGAAACTCGACCAATAAGCCGGATCCGCGCAACGAGCGTGCGATCCGACGAATCGAGTCATCCGCCCTCAGATCACCCTCCTCCAACGCGGCGCGTGCCGAGTCAAGAGCATCGATCTGGGCATTGAGGCCCTGTCTATACCAACGTCTTAGATCACCCATAGATTGGACTGGCTCTGTCTATCTACACATCCGTGTGTACGTGGCCTTCTTGGCCACTTGTTTCCAGAACATCCGTCACTATACAGGGACGTCAGACCTCGAACCGAGATGCGCTTGGCGAGTAGCGGAAAGACGTGAGATCCTCCGCTCCAAAAAACTGGAGATGACGGTCGCGGCAGCCACGCCGAGAGAAAATCAGCGAGGCGCTGCCGGCACCCGCTTGATCACGGGCTGACCATAGCACCGCTAGTGTGCCGCAGCTCCACAATGTTAAGACCGCCGGCACCGTTGGCCACATAGAGCGCGTCCGCAAAACACCAAACAAAATTGGCAGAACCACCGTTCGGAAACTGCACCTGACCCATCAGCGTGAGCTGCGGGTTGACCGCATCAAGTTCATACAGTTCGCCAACAGCTTGGTACACAAACAAGCCGGCTCCACCATTGGCTACGAAAACCAAGTCGCGGTGGAATGCAATGCCGTTTGTAACCGACATTTCGGGTGCTACACCATCGACCACCGGTGGCGGAATGACCTGCAGTACCGTGCCATCGCTCCTCGAGACCACCTTGAGCCCCTCATCCCCCGCGGCGACTAGAACCAAATTGTTGACCACCAATATGGTCGATTTTGATTCTGGGATGTTTGCACCACCGACTTCATGCACGGCCTGCAGATCCGGAACCGTGTTGTAAACCCGAACTTTTGCTGACGAACCCGCCATGGCCACGACGGTTTCTTCCCACGAATCGACCGAACGCGCATCAGCGAATTCGTCGAAATACACTAGGTCAAGCGACGAACGGTCGAAAACCGATAAACCACCTACGGGATTCCCGCCCGTCCCCGACGTAACGTACACTCGATCATTGACCACACGCACACCCGTACCGGCAAAGCTCGGTAAATCGACCCGTCTCACCTGATCCGTCAGGTTTTTATCATCCAGCTGTATCTCCTCTAGGGCGGCCGGCGTCGTAAAGCCGTCCGAACTCGTCCCCGTCGCCAAATAGAGAACGTCTCCGTCCCCGTAATCAATCGAAGACACGTCGGTATCCGAGAATAGGCCCTGCGACCAGAGTTGAACGTCGTCCTCTTTAGGGACGAAAAATACATCCACGCCACCCATGCGGGCCGGGCCCTGCACATTGTAGGCGACGAAAGCTTTGGGATAAGAAAACGCCATGTGCGTGGCTTGTAATGTCACGCCGTTGAGCACGGGCGGATCCACTTCGGCGCGCAAAATCAGCTCATATGATGCTTGCGGTGCTGACGCGAAGTCCGGCAGCCGGTCAACAGTGAGGGCCAGCCGCGTCCCCGCAACCGTATGCACACGAAGATTGAGTTCGGCCTCGTTGTTATTGATAAGCAGCCGGCCGTCTGGATTGGGCCCGAATCCATCGGAACACCCAACCGCCGCGGTCACCAGCAGGATCACGGCCGCCGCTCGAATCGCTTGTTTGTTGGGGCGCAGGGCGCCCCTCTTCAGCTCATTGTTTGTCATTCTTTGATCCAATCTCCGACTGCCATCCTGCCAACCAAAAACGGCCAGAAGCAGTTTCTTCGACTAACAGCCACAGCGTTAGGAGCAAACGCCGTGCCGCATCCCGCCAGCCCACTCGGCTGGCGAGAGCAACCTTACCAGGATGTCAGTTGTAACGTTATGCATTGCAATGACTTATAGCAATGTCGCACGAATCCACCAAAACGCACATTCGGTCACTGTACAGCCATCCGTACATCAACCTGCGCTTTACGCCATGCCTGCTAAATCAAATAATTACTTCAACTTACGGCGCAATATACTCTCCACTACACATTTTCAGCGGTGAGGGTCATCACTAAAAGATCGGTTGCGTGGGGGCTGTCCTTTACTAGAATCGGCCCGAGAATTGGCTTTGGGGCACCGTTCGCCCTCCGATTCTGGTGCCGGGCCGGCAAAAACGTGGTCTGCAAATCAGCCGGGCAAACCGCACGGCCCTCCATCCGCGCCGTCGAGCGACCCCACGCCCCGGACGTGTGTCAAACTCTGTGGTAGCACCAACTTCCGGCGGAGGGCCGATCCTATCGACAAAGTTCGCCGATGATGGCGCGGGACATGCAGGACAGGAGACATCGTGATAGATGGGAGCATCCCATCGCAAGCCCGTTGAACTTCGCAGTGAGCCCAAAATGACAGCGACCTCCGTTCACCCGTGGATTGAACCGGTTCCCCCCACGCAATGGTTTGGGGATCCGCAAGAGTCCGCCGACCACCGTTGCGACATCTGCGTGGAGTGCTTGCAGGGTGTCCCGTGTCTGCAAAGCTTCGAAAGGCCCGGGGCTCGGATAAACCGGCCACTGGGTCATTTGAACTTGAGAGGCCATTAATCACGTTCCGAACGTAAGGTTCGGTACTTTCTTGACCTCAACCCACCTCGTATGATCTTTTTGGCTTCGTGGCGTGGAACACGTGCCAGCCATTTAAAGCGGGTGCGTCAACAAATCCATCGCAATGATTTGGTGGAGTGGGAGCTGCCACTCTATTCCGGAAGCCGTTACCTTTTTCAGGCTACACGCGACCGTGGCGGAATTGGTAGACGCGCAGGATTTAGGATCCTGTACGGTAACGTGTGAGGGTTCGACTCCCTCCGGTCGCATATTCGGCCAGAGCGGTTTCCGTGGCGTCCCTTCGTCGAACTTGAACATTCATCATGACAGAAATACAGATTACCCGCACCAAAGATGAACCTGGCGCCACGACACTGAGTGTCGAGGCACCGGTCGAAGTTGTGTTGGCCGCGGAGAAAAAGGCTGCGGGTCATTACGCCAGGCGTGTGAAGTTACCAGGCTTCCGGAAGGGCAAGGCGCCACCGGAGATCATTCGCAAACGATTCGGCGACGCCATACGCGAAACCGTCATTCAGGAATTAGTAAAGGACAGTTGGAAACAGGCGGTCGAATCTCAGTCGTTGGCGCCAATCAGCGAACCTGAAGTCCATAAGTTGAAATTCGAGGCCGATCAGCCGGTCACGTTTGAGTTTTTGGTCGAGACCAAGCCAGATATTACGTTCGACAGACTCGGTGGCTTCACCGTGACACGGACGGAAGAGTCCGTTACCGACGCAATGGTCACTCAGCAGATCGACCAAATACGTCAACAGAAAGCGCCCTGGGTTCCCCTCGAGGAGGGTAAGCCACAGGACGGCGACATGGTGCACGTGACCATCACGACTAAAAATGACGAGGGCGACGACGAACAAAAGACATACGACATTGTGCTGGGTAAAAACCAGGCTCTGCCTGCTGTCGAAGAAGTGATCTTGCAGATGCAAGCCGGCGAATCCAAGGAGACGTCGATCTCATTCCCGGCGGACTTTCCCGATGAAACAAAGCGCGGCCAGTCGATGTCGATGCACGTCACTGTACACGAGTGTAAACGACAGGAACTTCCCGAATTGACCGATGACTTTGCGCGTGAGGTGGGTGATTTTGAGACGGCGGATGACCTTCAGAAGTCGGTAAAGGAAGATATGGGACGGGTTGCCAGCCGTGAGGCGGATGCTCAAGTTCGGCGCGATCTAATCGAACAAATCGGTGCGGCCAATGATGTGCCGGCGCCACGCCCGATGGTCAACCGGATGTTGCGAGCCTATGCGGAGGCGTATCAGGTACCACAAGATGGTTTTGAACGGTTCGTGGGAGAGTTCGGCCCAGTCGTGGAGCATCAAGTCAAGCGCGAATTAATCATTCAGGGAGTGGCTGCCAAAGAATCCCTCGCGTCGACTGAGGAGGAGCTGGATGACCGCGTCGCCGAAATCGCCAAAAACCAGAAAACAGATGTCGCAAAAGTTTATGCCACCTTGCAGAAGGAAAACAGGCTAAAAGATTTAGAACGAGACGTGACGGAAACCAAAGTCTTTGATTTTCTCATCGGTCAATCGACCGTGACGACTAAATAACAGGGAAATGAACATGACGAATGCAAGTTCTTCTGGAGGAACTGTGTACCCACCTTACATTATCGAAAGATCCAGCCGCGGGGAAAAAACGTATGATATCTTTTCTCGCTTGCTCATGGATCGCATCGTGTTCCTCGGCGCCGCCATCAACGATGACGTCGCCAACATCATCATCGCGCAGCTTTTGTTTCTTGAGGCAGACAATCCCGAGCGTGACATCTATCTCTACATCAACTCGCCAGGCGGCATCATCTCGAGCGGCATGGCGATTTATGACACCATGCAGTTCTTACGGGCACCCGTGAATACCATCTGCATGGGGATGGCAGCGTCCATGGGATCATTCCTGCTTGCGGCCGGCACCAACGGCAAGCGATCCGCACTTCCCCACGCCCGAATCATGATCCACCAACCGTCCGGCGGTGCACAGGGAACCGCAGCCGATATCGAGATCGTCGCGCGAGAGATCCTCCATTCGCGAGAACAGATCAATAAGCTGTACTCCAAGCACACCGGGCGCTCCGTTGATCAAATCGAAAAAGACATGGACCGCGATCGGTTCATGTCAGCGGCCGAGGCCGCCGACTACGGCATTATCGACAAAGTCATCGTTGGCAACGACGAACTGTCGGAAACCAACGGCAAGGGCGCGTTAACGTCTTGACGGTGGGAGCGACGCCCATCATCATACTACTTTAGTCACGTGTGATCGTATGGCGAACGACAAGCATTTACGCTGCTCGTTTTGCGGCAAGTCCAAAGACTCGGTACGGAAGTTCATCTCCGGCCCGTCGGTCTACATTTGTAACGAGTGCATCGCGCTTTGCAACGAGATCCTCGCTGAGGACGAAGAACGTGACGTAACGGAAACGGTCACTCAGGTACCAACACCGTTAGAAATCAAAGACGTTTTGGACCAGTACGTCATTGGCCAAGAGCGAGCCAAAAAAACACTCGCGGTCGCCCTCTACAGCCATTACCGCCGCATCAATTCCCATACCAGTCACGACGACGACGTCGAACTCGAGAAGTCCAATATCTTGATGATTGGACCCACGGGTGTCGGAAAAACACTGTTGGCGCAAACGCTGGCGCGTGTGCTGGATGTCCCGTTCACCATCGCAGACGCAACCACGCTCACCGAAGCCGGATATGTCGGTGAAGACGTCGAGAATATCCTCGTCCGTCTCTTACAAGCGGGTGACTTTAACGTCAGCGATTGCGAACATGGAATCATTTATATCGACGAGATCGACAAGGTCTCACGCAAAAGCGAAAATCCGTCAATCACGCGTGATGTGTCGGGGGAAGGCGTACAACAGGCCCTACTGAAAATTTTGGAAGGCACGGTGGCCTCCGTGCCACCTCAAGGTGGCCGGAAACATCCGCAGCAAGAATACATCCAAATCGACACGAAGCACATCTTGTTCATCTGCGGAGGAGCCTTTGATGGGCTCGAAAAAATAATAGAGGCGCGGACGGGAAGACACCAAATTGGTTTTAACGAAGACGAACTCGATGCGCAGAAAACAGCTGACCTGGAACGCAATCCGTTCCACGAAATCGAGCCCGACGATTTGCTACGCTACGGACTCATCCCGGAACTCGTGGGACGTTTGCCAGTAGTCGTTTCTCTCGAACAGCTCGACGAGCAAGCACTCGTTGACATCCTGTTGGAACCCAAGAACGCACTGACGAAGCAATACAAAAAACTCTTCCAAATCGAGAACGTCGGGCTCACATTCGAACCTGACGCGCTACGAGCCATTGCAAAACGGGCTGTCAAACGCGGTACCGGTGCGCGAGGACTCCGCGCTATTCTCGAAGAGATGATGACAGACATCATGTTCGAACTACCGACGCGAGACGATGTACGTGAGCTTGTCATCACCAAGGAAAGCGTGCTCAATGACCAACCGCCCCTACTCGTGACGGAGCAGGTCCGAGCGAAAAAGGAAGCCTGATCGACGCGGAATTCGTCGGCAGTTACCCCACTGCCGCATTCACACTCTCGCCATCCCTCCCGGAAGTTGCGTTTGTCGGCAGATCGAACGTCGGCAAATCGTCACTCCTCAACTCCATCGTCGGCCGAAAAGCACTTGCCCGCACGAGTAAACAACCGGGCAAAACACGTGACTGTGTGATTTTCCGGGTAAACGACAACATGTATTTGGTCGATTTACCCGGATACGGATACGCGCAAGTGTCGAAGGGAGAACGCGCAAGGTTCGCCCGTCTCATCGAAGACGTGCTCACCGAGCGACCGCGGCTCGTCGGTGTCGTCTGGTTACTTGATATTCGTCGCGACCCCAGCGACCAAGACATCGTATTGGGACAAAGGTTGATGGCTCACGAAACGCCGATATTGGTGGCACTGACCAAGAGGGACAAACTCACCAACGCAGAAGGTGAACGCAGG
>JAZDDD010000157.1:0-4085 GCA_036679545.1 Gemmatimonadota bacterium
GCACCGCAAGACGGGTGTAACCGTCGCCGTGGCCCACCGGCAAAGTTGCGATCCACGTTGGCCTCTCGGCAACGTAGTTTCGGCCGTAACTGACGGAATCGCCGACGCGCAGTCGTTCAACCCGAGCCACGCGCGCTTTTAGCCGAAACGCACACCGCAGCCGTGATAGGCGTCTCTCCGATTCGGGATCACTGGGATATGCGCCGTACATGGCGATGCCTGGTCGAACCATATCGAGGTGTGCTTCGGGGATGTGGAATACTGCATTGGACGATGCAGCATGCAACCGGCCGAGGTCCAGTCCGCCTGACCGAGCGGCCGCCGCGAGGTCGAGGAAACGGCGAAGCTGCTCGTGATCGAAATCCGTTTCCTCTGTGAATCCCATGTACATGCCACGGATCTTCAGTCCGTCCCCGGGCGTGAAGTTGGCCAGCCACGGAGCGGCTCGATGATATGGAATACCCATTCGGCCCATTCCGGTGTCGATGTATAGGTGGGCCTCCACGACTGTCCCTTGTGACAACGCGGGTCGAAGCCGTAGGAGAGCGTCATCGGTGTAGAGACTAAGTTGAATACGTCGGTTCAACAGTTCGTCGAGGTCTTGGGCGGCGAACATGCCCATGAGCAAGATGGGCTTTTCAACGCCCGCGTCACGGAGGGCGATTGCGGCTTCGGTCCTGACTACGGCAAGCCCGGCTACCTCGGGGAGTGTGGCCAGGAGTTTACCGGTTTCTACCAAACCCAACCCGTACGCGTTGTTTTTGACGACGGCCAAGATTGGACGGCCGCGCACGAGTCGGGCGATCTCCAGTACATTGTGTCGTATTGCCGCTTCATCAATTTCGATCCAGGGGTCGAAACGATTGCCCGCAAAGGGCTTACGGCGCTCGTGTTGGGCCAGGGCGGTGGCTGGGATGGCCACGCTTGCGGCCGCGGCGGAAAGAAGGGTTCGGCGCGAGATGGACACGTTGTTCTCCGACGGTGTAACAATGGTTGGCGGATCACGCTAAAAGTGTAGGTAGTAGCCGTCACGCGACAGAGGCGTTCAGGATACTGTCTTAACCCTTGTTGACGGCAACCGCGTGTTTTGGTTGTTGTTTTTCTTACATCTCAGTCGGGGACAGAGAATGACGCTGAAGTGTTTGCGTTCCTCTCGGCGTAGCGCGGTTTCTGTGGCGATCCGTCGCCGTCGAACCCGCTGTGGCACCCATTGTGCTGAGAGTCACCGCCGTGCTGGTCGCATTGCCGTTGGAGCACTCATGGGGGATCTCGGCTTGGGTCATGGCGTCGCTGCACCGCAGCGCAACTCTTTTCCCACCCGTCGCTGAGGAGAGGTCACGCAGTTTCTGGTGAAAAGAATCCTTAGGTTTGTTATTTGGACTACCGTGCTCGCGGGAGTCCTCGTCGCCGTTTCGTATGTTGGCGCTCGCGCTCGCGCCGCGGTTTTTTTGGGGTCGCCGTTGCCGGATTTGGGGCCGCGAGTGATCGTCTTTAACTTCGACGGCGTTGCGGAGTTCACTGGAAAGCCGAAGGCGTGGACGGTCACCTATGGCCCGGGCCAGCTTTCACGGACACCACAGATCCAGATCTTCGTGAGTCCGACCGGCCGACTCATCGGCACCCTTCCGCGCGATCTACAAACGCGGATCTCGGCTTACCGAGTGCGCCGCCTCAACCCGTAGTTTGGTGGGGCATGGAACTTGAGACGGCACAGGACGTGGTGTTCAATCGCCCTGAAGGTGAAGTCAGTTGGTAAATTTGGAAGTTGCAGTTTCCGCGTTCGCTCACTCGGTGGCCTATGTGTTTGGTGTCGAAACGGGCTCCGACATGCGGCAGGTTGCCGATGTGTATGCCATCAACCACGGTGTTCCCATTGCTCATGAATATCCCCGAAAGTTTGATTTTCGACAGGAATTCTTAGCCAACGGCGGCGAGCCAAATGTCGTCCTGCGTTGTGTTCGCGAGTGTTTGTTCGAAGAACATGACGATCATGTGCTGTACGTCTTTTCGCGGGATGTCGCCGAGAAAATTCCAGCGTACCAATCTTTGGGCTATCATCATGCATGGAACAACGCGCTCCTTGGGATGCCGCTCGGAGAAGTAGTTGAACTGCCTGTCGCTGGCTTACGAGTACGCGAAATTGCAAACACCGCCGACGTCGTTACCTACCAAGGGCTATCCGGTTCTGCCGCGGTGGCGCATTCAACGACCGACGCCAACGTTCACACGTTTCTGTGCGAAGACGACAACGGCGTGCCAATGGGACGAGGGCAACTCGTAACGGAAAACAAATTGTTTGCGTACGTATCCGGCATGTTCACCGCGCCCGAACATCGGCGGTGTGGTGTGGGCACGGCGTTGATGAACGCAATGCATCAGCGCGGTATGAAAAAGGGCGCTCGTTTCTGTCTGTTAGTGCCCTCTCGGTTCGCTTCCGAGATCAATTTTTATCCAAAGTTCAACTATGAAGTCGTAGCGCCTCACGCGGTGTTTATTCCTTCTCAATAGGTAAGATTTGCCAGCCAAATGAAAGTCTACACGCAATGGGCGATTCCAATGAAGATCATCTGATGGCGCCGGACAAAAGCGCCACGAAATCACGAACGCTCGTTTGTCGAAAAAGCCACGGAACCCACGGAATCCACTGGAAAATAGATTTGTTTTCTGTGGGTACCGCGGATTCAGTGGCCCCTGTTGGTTAAAAGTTGTCCGCGCGTTCGTGGTTATTTGTGGCTTTCGTGGCGAAAACTAAGGAAAAGATGCTCCTATCCGTCGGGAAATGAGGTCTGGCAGCTCCCCGGCTGCAGCGGCTGGGTTGACGAGAACATTAACAATGTTATTCTTCTAGAAGATTAACAATTGTAATGTTCTATGCCACGATCACCTAAAAACTCGCTCGGCGATTTCGAACATCAGGTACTCCTCGCCGCCCTCCGGCTCGGTGCGGATTGCTACAGCGTACCGATCGTTTTGGAATTGGAGAAACGGACGGGGCGGGAGGTCGCTCCGGCGGCGGTCTATATCGCCTTGCGGCGTCTAGAAGAGAATGGCCTGACTGAGTCGGAAATGCGTCGTGATACGGAACAGGGTGGCCGATCTCGTCGCTACTTTCGCGTCACCGATGATGGGCGACGATTGCTCCGCGAGGCGAAACGTCGCTTCGTACGGTTGTGGGACGGTTTGGATCCGGTCCTCGAAAAACGTCCCTGATTTCATGCGCCGTTTCGACCGTTTTTCGCCCCCAGCAATTGCGACGGCGTTGCTTCGTCGAGTTGTGGTCAAGCCCCACCGTGAGGTGGTTGTCTCTGAGATGTCGGAACTCTATCGCTATCGGGTCGAACGAATCGGGCTTCGCGCGGCCAGATGGTGGTATCGCAAACAAGTAACTGCATTTGTCGTTCAGCTTATTAGGCACGGCCGGGCTCACAGTCGCGCGCCGGTGCATCTCCATCTTCCCACTACGCCGACTTCCGGAGCTACGTTCATGCGGGAATTCTTCAATGACCTCAAGCGCGCGTCCTATCGTTTGGTGCGTGCTCCGATCTTCTCAATGGTTTCTGTTCTCACGTTGGCGATCGGCATCGGTGTGTTTGTTTCCGTATTCGCTCTTGTCGAAGGAGTGCTTCTCGAACCCATGCCCTATAGGGCCCCCAACCAGTTGGCCTGGGTTTGGCGCGACTATACGTGGTCGAACTTCCCACGTGGATGGCTTGGCGGTTCGGATATTGTCGGTCTACGGGAGCAAACGAATGTGTTCGAGCAGGTTGTCGCAGTCCGAACGGGCACCGTGAATCTTTCACAGGGCGAGAGCGACACACCCCGTCGGGTCCCGAGTATGTTCGCCTCACCGGAGTTGTTTGATATCCTTGGTGTCAGTCCTATTCTCGGTCGTGGTTTTGCGGTCGGAGAAGATGATCCCGATGCCGATGCTGTGGTCGTGTTGGGATACGACTTATGGCAGTCAACGTTTAGCGCCGATTCGGGAATCCTAGGGCAAACAATCGATCTGAGTGGTACAACTGCAACGGTGATCGGTGTTGCCCCTGAGAACTTTCGTTTTAAGAAACATGGTAGCCTGAGCGATC
>JAZDDD010000158.1:0-14585 GCA_036679545.1 Gemmatimonadota bacterium
GGCTGGCCGTTGGGATTTGCAAGCGCGCCGTATGATCCGCGGTGGGCACGCCGTTACCCAAACCGCGCGGCATGGATGGCACTTGCCGGCCCCGGTGCAAACCTTTTGCTCCTCATCGCGGCGGGTATCGTAATCAACATTGGTGTAGTTGCGGGCGTTTTTTATTCGCCCGATTCGATCACCTTTGGACATATTGCGGGTACGGACGGTGGCACCACCTTGGAGTATTTAGCTTTCGTACTTGGCGCCACGTTTTCGCTGAACCTCGTCCTGTGTATGCTAAACATGCTGCCCTTCCCTCCGCTCGATGGCAGCGCGGCGTTGCCACTGATCTTGCCCAAAGCCGTGGTTCCAAAATATCAAGATTTCTTGTGGAGCCAACGAGCGCTGGGATGGATTGGGATTTTGGTAGCGTGGCAGATATTCCCGTATGTGTTCCAGCCGGTTTTTACCCTCGCGGTGAGTCTGTTGTACCCGGGTGTCTCTTTGCGTTGCCTTGCGATGTATCGAGCGTACGGTGGCGATGGTATCCGCTTCACTCGCCGTTTTATCTTCTCGATATCTCTTCACACGCGCGAAACGTAACGCCAGACCAGCGGGGTAGCGGGGGCTTTCCTGCACATCGTTGAACGCTATCTCCGCTAACAACTCTGGTTTGACGTGCACGATGTGCCGATCACGTCCGACTTCGAGCGACAAGAGACGCTCCGTCTGCCATTGCAACATCTGATCGGTGAGACCCTTGAACGTCTTGCCGAGCATGACAAAACCGTTCGTGTCAGGATCTCTTGCACCCAAATGCAGGTTACTCAACCATCCCGTTCGCCGGCCATGCCCCCACTCCGCTGCCAGGACAACGAGATCCAGCGTATGGGTTGGCTTGATTTTAA
Organism: Gemmatimonadota bacterium; assembly: GCA_036679545.1. Lineage (GTDB taxonomy): Bacteria > Gemmatimonadota > Gemmatimonadetes > Gemmatimonadales > GWC2-71-9 > JAZDDC01. The sequence continues at coordinate 891 of JAZDDD010000158.1, forward strand.
ACCAATCGGCGCCCCGTGCCCCCGCTTCGTACGTCGAGTCTAACGCCTTGAGCATCATGCCCTCATGACCGGCCGACATTGCCTCTGAAAGGAATTGCGTGGCGGCCGTTGTATCATTAACCAATTGTCGATGAACGGTCCAATCTCCCGCCTGCCGGTTCAGTAGGTCAGCACGCTCAACTAAGGGTTGGTCGACGGTTGGCTCCCCATCGTGATACAGAATATCAAAAAAGAACGGTGTAAGTGGCAACTCCGTGCGCAACCGGCCGACATCAAGCTTGCGTCCAAAGCGCCGCATAGTGGTTTGGAACGGCAAAGGACGACCATCCCTCCGTAAGGCAATCACCTCGCCATCTAGCACAAAGCTTTTCGCCGGGAGCGTCCGAACCATCTCCACAACTTCAGGCACGGCATGTGTCACGTCGCGGAGACGCCGAGAAAACACGCGCACGTCGTCGTCGCTTTTGTGAACTTGTATTCTGGCGCCATCCAATTTGAGTTCTGCCACGAGAGGTCTGTCTGTTGAAAAGGCCTCTTCCACGTCAGCCGCCGGTTGAGCCAACATCGGTTGCACCGGTCGAAACAATTCGATGGCGAAACTTGATAGCTCCTGAGGCCCTCGAAGAATTGCGGACACCGCAACCCCGGCCAAATCCCCCGTTGCCATCACGGCACGTCGCACCGATTTCGGGGCGACCGTGGCGGTCATGGCGATGGCTTCAATCATGACCCCTTCCAAGGCCCCCTGATGTAGCTCCCCGTAAATGAGCATCGAGAGAAAGTGACGTTCCGACTCAGTCGCACGAACAAAAAGCTCGCGTAGAATGCGTACTCGATCACGTGACGAGCCGGCACCGACCACCATTGCAACGGTGGCAAAGATGCGATCCACCTCCAATAGCCTCAGCGACGGTTCCTCCGCAACTTCTGCTGACAGCGCGGCGCGGACCGCACTCGGGCCCAAACCGATGCGTCCTTGGCGCAGTTTGCCAATCAGAAAGTTTACACCGACGAGTATTTCATCCTCGAGAGAAAGACGGCTGAGGAGGTCGGAGAGGTGCCCCGCCTTGGCGTTGCGGGAACTTACACTTGTAACCGCGTTGGAACACGCGACGAGGTCTGACAACGACATTCCACAATCCGACAGGAGCACGTTCAGTTCACGCCTCGAGATTGCGCTTCAAGCGATTTAGACTTTCGCGCAGTTCCTTGCGGGATGCTTTGTCAAAAACCGCCCGTGGCACGAGTCTCATTATTCTTGGCGGTTGAACATCGAGTACCATCGTCACACGTGTTCCTTCCGGTACCGAGGAAAATGTTACCTCGCCCGTGGCCTGAAGATTAGACTCCGTGGTACTTTCGTAGACAACCCGCTGATTGGGTTCATAGACGCGATTCACATATATGTTGACCAACTTCTTCTTCAGGAACGACGAGTCATATCTTTTTATCGTGCCAACTCGCTGCGGGCCCGGCGGAATCTGTTCAACAGCTCGTATTGCAGGCTGCCATTCATATTCGCGGTGAATATCGTCCATGTACGTAAATACATCTGCGACCGGGCGGCGGATGACGATACTCTCCTCAATTCGCGCCATAGTGCAACCTTGTCTGGAGACAGTTAGCCGTATTCATTATATAGCGACGCTCCACACGCCACATTTGCCATCTGGAATTGCAACCGACGCTGCCCTCAAAGGGATCCCATTTGAAAGCACGTGCCGCCAGTGCCACCCCGAAAAGACTCACCCGTCAATCACTTGCGCAAGGCGTTCATGTCCTTTGCGACATGGATTCCGACCTGGCGGGTGTGGTATCGACGTTTGGTTTACCTCCACTTTGGGGACGGCAACCGGGGTACGCCACGCTGGTCCGTATTATCCTCGAACAACAAGTTTCATTGGCATCGGCTCACGCGGTGTACAAGCGCCTCCGTAACGCCGTAGGCGAAGTCAGTCCGGAAACCGTCACTGCAATCGCCATAGACGGTTTGCGCCAGTGCGGTTTTACACGTCAGAAGGCAGCATACTGCCATGAAATCGCGACCCTAATACTCTGTGATGAGTTCGATCTTCGCGAGGTCGCCCGCAGCGATGACGCTGCGGCACGTCGCGCGCTGACAACGTTGAGAGGGATCGGCCCTTGGACTGCCGATATCTATCTTCTCATGGCACTCGGACGACCCAACATCTGGCCGGACGGCGACCTCGCGCTTGCGGAAGCCGCGCGTCGACTCAAGCGGTTACCGCAGCGACCATCGTACGAACGGCTCGGCGAGATCGCGTCGATGTGGCATCCACTTCGATCCATTGCCGCGCGCATACTGTGGCACATGTATTTGCAACAGGGCCGGGTCACTACGTGACAATACAAACCGTGTTGCGAACGAATTGGGATCCGGACCAATACCGCAAGTTCGCGAACCAACGAATGCGAGCTGCGGTAGAGCTATTGCAACGTGTGCCCCTCGTATCACCCACGACTATCGCTGATTTGGGATGTGGTGCCGGCGACGTAACGCGACTCATTGCCAATCATTGGCCGTCGGCAACCGTCATAGGCGTTGATAGCTCCCAAGAGATGCTCGAGCCGGCACGCGCCGACAACCCTGACATCACTTGGATATCCACAACCATCGAGCAGTGGGTGCCGGACAAACAGTTTGACCTGATCTACTCAAACGCAGCTTTGCATTGGGTCAAGGGGCATGAACACATCTTTGCGCGTCTGATGGGGTACTTGAGCGAACACGGTTGTCTCGCAGTTCAGATGCCACTCAGTTGGCAAGCTCGTTCGCACGAATTGATGCGGGAAACACTGGCGAACGGTGGAGTCGACGGAGCACCGCTTGGGACCGCCGACTTACGAGACGCCATGGCACAAAAGATGGTTGGCGATGCACGGACGTATTATGACTGGCTCGTAAATTCCGCCGCCTCGCTCGACATTTGGGAAACCGAATACCATCATATTCTCGATGGCACCGATGCCGTTTTGGAATGGGTCCGTGGGACCAGCCTTCGACCCATTCTTCAGCAACTGGATGATAGGGAGCTGCGTCAGTTTCTTGACACATACCGAACCCGCTTGCGTGAAGCATACCCTACCACCCCGGGTGGAACGCTGTATCCGTTCCGACGCCTGTTCATCGTGGTATGCAAATGACTCGCAACATGAAGTACCACAACATCGCGGTCATCCTCTTCCTGGCGATCGGGGCCGGGTGTCGCGGACCATCCGCGTGACAACCCGACGGTGCCAATCAGCCCAACACGCAAATGTTGAAGGGGCACATAGTATACGATCACGATGTCCAGACGTTTCGGCCATGCGGTTCTCAGGATCTACTGTGGGTGACAGACTCAACAAACCACATACAACCCGCGTACCAAAGTCTCACGACGGGGCAAGATCAACACACGGAATTGTTTACCATCGTCCGCGGTAAGGCCAATGCCGCACCAACCCAAGGCCGTGGCGCATCGTACGCGGCGCACCTCACCGTTACAGAAGTTGTTTACATGGCCAGCGAAGGGCACGACTGCGCGATCGAACTCAAATCCTTTTGGGCACGAGGGTCCGGCAACGAACCGTTTTGGGGGTTTATCGTTTCGGAAGACGGCATCGAGTTCACGTCACTTGGTGAAGATCGCCTACACTGGGCGGTCACGCGTAGCAACGTGACCGGCCACACCGTGCAGTTCATCAGCACAAACACCGCGGACATTATCATCGACGTGCAAACGGACCCGTGTAGCGATTCAATGTCCGGTGCGTTTTACGGAAGCTCGGCACGAGTTGTTCTGAACGGACGGGACACCTTGTCCGGTTGTGTGATTCGCGGTTCCGGGTTTGGGCCACCCATGGTGGGCCAATAGTGCGGTGACGCTCAGAACAAAAACGTTCTGCGCCTCTTGCCACTTTTCCGCCAGCACACCCAAGATCACCCGAAACCATGTGACGTAGTCTACAGCGCACGACACAGCCCCTTCCTAACATGTAGTGTCAGAGTATTGAGTACGCATTTACGTGCCGGGCGGTAATGGGCACGTGCGGTGTTGTCCGAAAGTCGACGCTCCCTCCGAGTCGTTCCTCACACATCAACGCGCATCAACATCGCCCGCTCGAGAGCGATTTGAGATGAGCGAGATATTACTACTCACATTCTTGCAGGGCACTGTGAGTCAACCGATAGACAACGCTTGGCAGCGCGGGTTTGAGGTCCTGCTCGCAAGTCCGCACATTGCGGTGTCGCTTTTCTTCATATACCTGTGCGGCATAGTCATGTCGTTTCTTTTGTTTCAAACGAACCCGCGATTCGAAAAACAAGTCGCAATCACAAGCGGGTACAAATTCAACCTAGCACTCGGCTTCCTGCCAGGGAGCATTGTCATGACAACGTACAGCTTTATTGAATACGGTTCATTCCCGCCAACACTCGACCATCTGTCTACGGCGTCGATACCGTCAGCACTTATTCTTGCTGGGCTTTCCTTCATGTTTGTTTTGATCAAGGCATTCAAACGATGACACATCAATTATCAGTGACCAGTCCGCTGCTCATGAACGTCGTTTCGGGAAAAGGGGGGACTGGGAAGTCACTACTGTCGGCTGTTTTGGGACGGCTACTCGCACAAGAGGGTGCGAAGGTATTGCTGGTGGATCTCGACGTGTTCGTTCGCGGTCTCACCTACTTCTTCTACACGTTTCGGCAGGAACGGCGTGTCCTCACCGACGGGTGGGTTATTGCCGATGTACTGTCCGTACGACATCAACCAAAGGACAAAGTGGAGCAAAAGAGCGTCGGGATCACGCGATTCTTCGAAGTCGATCTCATCCCGGCCGTGGCCGATATCGAGGAGCAGCTCGTTTTCAACCTCGATGAGGGACAGCTCGAACGAGTCACAAATTTCTTCGAGGAACTGAGACAGGGAAAGTTCGGGGACTTTGATTACATCATCGTTGACAATCGGGCGGGTGTGGACGACATGATCCTTCACTGCTGCCGGCAAGCGGATCTCACGTTGGCCGTTACAGAATCCGATCCGATCGCACGAAATACCAATAGCAACCTATTGAGACATCTGCGTGAAGGAGTCGCCCGAAAGATCTACACCATCATCAACAAAGTAAAATTCCTTCGTACCGCGCACGACTACGAACGAGCAATGGAGGCGTTGCGCGGCGATTTCGAGATCCTGGGTCAAATCCCGTTTGACTTGGACCTTTTTGAAGCGTTCGGGACACGCGCCTTTTGGAGTTCTGTGAGTACCACGACGTACGCGTTTGGCCTCGCCGAAGCATGGAACAAACTGGCCAAAAGAGAGGCCCTGTCCCATCACATCGACATGAGTCGGTTCAAGCGTCTCCGAATATGGCCGGGCGGCCATCGTATACCGACCTTTTTGGCACAAGTTGAGCGATTCAGCGTGATCGCCGGTCTTGTCTCGATCCTCGCGTACATCTTTTTTCAAGTTGCCGGATCAGACAACTTTGATGTGAACTTAATCTTGTTGTTGTACGGTGTCGGTTTTTTGTTGGTGCCACTTGTACGCCGCACATTTCGCGCGCCACCACCCGACGAACGTACACCTCTCGGCGAAACGTGACTTAGTTGCCGGTTTTTTTTCGTTGTTGTGTGATTCTTGACACCCTCCCTGCGCGAAGGAACATGGGGTCAAATATGCTGACGTGTATCTGCGACGCGACGAATCCAACGACGGCGAGGGCAAAGTCCTTCACCACCTTTGTCAACGTGTCTTTGTACTGCAACACCTTGACAACAGACTCGCCGACTACGAGGCCCACCGCGGCCCACACAAGTGTCCAACCCAACGTATTCATGTCGAGTCTGAAAAAGGTGAATTCAGGAAATGTCCGCCACGCCCAAGCAAAACCGACCACTGCCCCGATGCCCAAGACGTATGACGTGATGGTCAGCGACCGTGAGAGCCGCCAAATCTTGAAGGCCTTCTGCGCGGATACGTCGAGCAGACGTTCAAAGCGATCCTGTTGTTCTTCTGACGGGGCCTCTCCACGCAATGGACCCTCCAAAGCGAGAAAATTCCAATCATCCCGATCACCGTCATGTTGTTCGAACCCTTGCAAATCCGCAGCGTATCGCTCCGCCATCAAATAGCCACTAGCCATAAGCGCGTGCGCCTCTGTTTCCGAAAAGGAATCAAGATCCGTCCTGATGCTCGCCAAGGACTTCTGTATTTTTCGCAACACACCGTACTCGAGTAATTCACCCCGCCGCCGCAGCGGCTCGTCAGCCGGTTCTTTGCATCGTTTCCAACTGACGGGATCGACTTCGAGACCCTTCTTGAGGTGGAGAACGACAAGACCCTTGAGCAACGATGCGCGGTGTCTCGCCTTGAGGGCAGAAAATTGCGATTGCCGGACACGTTCCATGAGTGTCGTGTTCGTTCTGAGAAGAGGACCAAAGACCCCTCCCTTCGGCTCCGGGACCGACGTCATCTGGCCACTTGCATCGCTGATGAGTATCGCAGTGCAATCCTGCTCGAGCAGACTCGTTACGCCCTGATTGTCGTGGACGCCACCATCCACCAAGCGCACTGTCATGTCCGGAAAGTCACTGTCCTCTTTTGGATAAAGACCGGGCATTGCAACCGGCTCGAAAAGCCCGGGCACGCACGCGGACGCGCCAACCGCGGTGCCAAGTCGGACCTTTTGATAGCGCTCGGGCGCTTCCCAAAAATACATGCGGCGGTAACGCCAGTTCCCATCGATCTCAGGATCTATCGCAAACGGCGACTCGCCCATCCATGTCGCGGTAAACTGCCAGTTGTGACCCGTGTTCAGTGTAGTGGCGTTGAGGACAAGCATTGGGACTTTGTTCCGCCGAATCCAATTCCGTTTTCGCGGATTAAAATTTTCTTCTCCCTTCGGATAGATGAGTAAGTCGTTCAAGTAGCGTTCATTCCCCCCACCGTCGTCTATGCGACCGTAGAGTTCCTTTTCATAAAGTTCGCCTGCTCGCTCCGTCCGCGAGTACGTAGGCGAAAACGTCATCTTGATGTTCGCAAAAAAATTCGTTGCCACTCGAGTGCGAATGTTCCGCTGTACACCTTTCAAGAAATTCGTGGCAATCCGCTTGACCAACTCGACGTAGTCCTCACGCCATGTGTCTCAACAGATCCAATTCCGCAAGCTTTGCCAGGACACCTATATGGAAGAACGAGGCGCGAAAGCCGCCCCCAGAGAGACCAAGACCAAACTTGCCCGAGAAGACGGTTCGGACCGCGTCCGCCTTGTCGTCCAAGAACTCTTGTAACACCCCCCAAGCCTCCGAGTCTTGATGCTCGGATATATCGCTCGAGACACCGTGTTGCAGTTGCGCGAGAGATGCGAGCTGAACCGCCGACGACTCAAACATCCACAGCGGTGTGTCGGTCACCGTTTTTTTCGCCCTCGTCAGCCACCTTCGTGCTTCGTCGTATCGGCCAAGACCGAAGTACGCCTCGGCGACGGTCATCGGAAACCACCACTTACCCTTTAGCCAACCGTACTCGGGGTTGTCCTCCAAACCCGGCAGTACGTCCACGAGTTTTTCTCGGATGTGCTGCGCATCAAGCCGCCTCTGCGGAGCCGTTGGCGACTCCGTCCCCACTTCGGCAGCATATCGTTCCTCGATCTTTGCCAGGAGGTCCAACACATACGCGGCGTTTATCCCGGTATATCCTTGGTCTTTGTCGGGACCTAAGAGGAAACCACGATTGTAAAACGAAAAGGAGCGTTCGAGATGGGCTTTATCGGTATCGACCTCCCACATCCTTTTGTAGATGGCACCGGCCAATCCCAACGTCTCTTGCTCCTTCGTGACCTTCAGGTCTTCCTCCTCCTTTAGAATGTCCAAGGCACGATTCAGCTTGTCATACGTTGGCAAGTCGGGATCTTTGTACGTGCACAACGAATGCCTTTGACAAAGCTTGAGCTGGAGTGCCTGGTCGTGAACGGGTTTTTCGCGGGCGCGACCCAACAAACGACGAGCATATCCAAACTCGTCCAACTCCTTTAGCCTTTCGGCCAGGTCCAGCAATTCTCCCGGATCGGACCCCGCCCCGCGAAGAATGGTTTGAGCCTGTTTCCTCAATTCTCCCCTGTCGTCCACACCGGTCTCATTCATAAACGGTCCCCTGAGATCCATTTTATTGAGTGTTCGCACGAAAGCCGGAATGAACTTGTTTCAGGTAGAATGCGGCGTCAATGACTTATGTCGTGTCAGTCACCTGTGACCACGCTCGCGATTTTCGATGAAAACGCAAAAAACCGCACGCGCTGCGATCGCGGGCGCATCCGATGGCGACATGATGGTTGGCTGGAATTTGAAAAACGCGGGGGTGCTACGATCGTGCGTCACTCATTCTTGCTTCACACCGACGATGGCGTTGTCTACGCTTAGGGAGGCGGGCAGCCTGAGCGAAAACCAAGCTTGATTGAATTTGGTTGCGGTAGTGCGAAGAATACCAGCGGGAAATCGATTGAGATCCCAAAACTCCGTCGCAAACTTTTTGACGACGTCAACGCCGTTTTCTTTGAGGAGCTGCCCAAGGTACTCGAGGTTAGCGACCCGTGCCACAAACGGATGTCCGCCCTGTTGAGACCAGAATTCGAGACCTCCCTCCGTTCTGCGTACTTCCGAACGATTGGAGCGAACCGCCCGCACCACACGCACAAGCGCCGTCTCAACCGACCGATGATTGGCTTCGAGGATGACAAGATGGCCACCCGGTTTCACAACACGACAAAGACTCGCCAGGGCTTGTTCCCATTCGGGGATGTGCATTAGGACCCCCCGACAGTGCACCATGTCAAAGGAGTTGTCTCCGAACCCCAGCTCTTCCAGGGCGTGAGTGGTCATCATGGCTTTACCGCCGAGTCCCATGGCGTCCAGCTGTTCGGCAGCCCTCGATTGCACGTGTTGCGAGATATCAACGGCCACGCATCGATACCCTCGTTTCAAGATCCGCGTGGTGTGGTTTCCGGTTCCACAGCCGGCATCGAGGATTAGGGCGTCCGGAGCAGGCTTCACCACATCGAGAATCCGGTCCATGATACGATCGTTGAATGCGTCCTGCGCCGCATCACGACGATAGGCGTCTACCCAACCAGTGTGAACGGCTTCTTCGTTATACGTTTTGACGAGCTTCACGCCAGCTCCTCGAGGTGGGGCAGTCAAAGGTCACGTCTCCACGATTGGGGAATGACATATCAAGATCCGTGTTCGCCCGGTGCAAGTCACGGGCCACCTCCACACCCGGTCCAATCGTTGTTGACGGGCACCCTTGTACTGGTAAAGTTATACGGTACATCAAGATACGTGCGATGAATAATCGCGTTCGCGAGTCTTCCCTCGGCCGGAGCACAATCAATGGTATCCCTCGTCATGACTGGGGTCACAGCTGTTCTAGCCACGACACTTTGGCAAACACCGCAGCAGACGTACTTCGAATGGACAGATCTTCCCTTCCCGGCCGATGAATACGTAACACGCCGGGCCCGGATGACCGAAGAGATACGTTCGGCCGGTGGTGGATTGTACCTGGCCCCGAGCGGCCAGGGCAGGTCGCATGGCGAGACCTTTCGTCCACTCAACGATTTCCTCTATTTCACCGGACTAGAGTTGCCAAACGCGATGTTCGTCCTCGATGCAACATCCGGCGAAGGACTCGTGTTTGTGGCCAATCAGGATCCACGGTTTGCCAGCGCCACCCGCAAAAACGACTTCCCTGGCCGGGCCCTAGCCGATGACCCGACACTTGCGCGGCGTACGGGACTGACGATCCGTCCATTTGACGAACTCGCCGAGTTCTTGCGAAATGCCCACACAACTCTGCGGGTGAATGTCGGTAGCCGCGGTCAGATCACCCCGTCTATGCCCGCTCCGATTCACGACTGGACCGCTGAAGACGGCGTGGTTGCGTGGCTTGCTTCAGCTCATCACACAGATCTCCACAACGCATACGAACAGGTAGCTAGCGTGCGGATGATCAAATCGGATAGAGAAATCACATTGATGCGCGAGACGGCGCAAATTACCATGCGTGGTATTCGCCACGCGGCCACATTCATTCGACCTGGCGTCGATGAACGACGGCTCGAGGGGGAATTGGAAGCGTCGTACAAACGCGCCGGCTCTCAACGCATGGCCTTCGCATCAATCATCAAGTCCGGACCGAACTCACTTTGGCCGTGGCGCATTCTCGCGTCGCACTACGACCGGCGGAATCGCGTCATGGAGTCCGGCGACCTCGTCATCTTTGACGTTGGAGCGGAACTCGACTACTACATCAGCGATGTCGGCCGGACATTTCCCGTCTCCGGTACGTTTTCTCCCAGACAACGGGAGATTCTCGAGATGGAAGTTGCGGTGTCAGACGCGATCATCGCAGCAATCCGGCCGGGGGTAACCTTCGCAGACCTGCAACGTGTGGCTGATTCAGCCATTCCACCCGATCACAAACAGTACATGCAAACAGGACTTTTCTTCGGACATCACTTGGGACTGGATACCGGAGATCCCAGTTTGTCTGACGTAACACTCAAACCCGGTATGATTTTTACGGTTGAACCGTGGTACTATAATCATGAGGAAGGAATATCAGTTTTTACGGAGGATGAGGTGTTGGTTACAAGTACCGGTGTCGAAGTGTTGACGGCGGCGTTGCCTCGGCGGCCCGAGGAGTTGGAAAGGATGATTAATTGATAGCGCCCGCCTGCGGCGGCGCGCTGCCTGCTACCAGCTGCCTGCTACCAGCGGTTTCTTGTTAGCAGCCTACTCCATCTGAATGCTCAATGCACAAACCAACTGCGCAAACCCGCGGGGCACTGGGTAGGCAGCGTACTAATCAATTTTTCCACGGTAGTCGTAGAACTTCTAAAATATTGGCGTAGTCATCTGTCCAGGGACGTACTTGCTTCCTGCTATCCGGTGTCGAGCGATCTTGCAGAGAATCGGATCGAAGAAGTTGTTGGTTATTGGTCAGCAACATCGCCCCAACATTTCTCCGTGCTGCCTGACCACGGGAGTAAAATCCATGTGGCGATTTGAGAGATGGATGGCAATCACGCCGCCAACCGCCAGATGTCGCTCATAAATTGTGAACGCTTCCTCTGTCAGCAGGTGAACGGGAATGGCGTCCCCACTGAATGCGTCTAACACGAGGATGTCAAACCGCTGTGGCGGTTCCCGCTCTAACGAAAGCCGTGCGTCGCCATGCACGATCTGGATCTCGGCCAGCGACTCATCCAGATAGGAAAACCATTCACGAGCCAACACGGATACCTGCGGATTGATCTCGTACGCCCTGAGCGTATCTCCACGACGAGCATACGTGGCCACGACCCCGGCACCAAGCCCCACCAGGCCAATACGGCGTTCAGTTTGCCGGGGGAAGTTACGAAACATCATCCCTAAACCACTTTGCGATGAATAATACGTTACCGGTAAACGCGTTTTGTCCGGCGCCGTAAACTGCATGCCATGATCAATCATTCCATTTCGCATTGTGAGGCGCTCATCCGGTGTCCCCTCATCGTAACGCACGATCGTCAACACACCATAGAAGTTCCGGCTCATCGTGACCGCTCCGTTGAACACGAGCGCCACCTGTCGGTTGAGCGTGTACGAAAGCGCGACATAAACCGCGGCAAGAACCAACCAAACTGGCACCGGTCGTCCACCATATAGTTTGGAGCTCGGATCGGTCAGCACCACAACAAAAACAAGCCCGACGCACATGAGTATGCCCACCTGTAGCTCGAGGAAAACCGGGAAGAGCAACGGGGCAAGCAAGCCGACAAAGATTCCACCCAACGCGCCACCGATGGCTATCCACAGGAAGTACTCGGTCAAACGTGTTGGATCGGGTTTCAACCGGGCCAACTCGCCGTGGCAAACCATGGAGCAGATGAAAAGACCGAAAGAAAGCAAGCCGATTTGAGGCACGAGAGGTACAGTGCCCGCGCGAAACAGGGCCCAAACCATGCCCACAATGGCCGGGAAGAGCGCGGTGAGGAACATCGACCGCGTGTACCAACGGTCCTTGTCGAATGCGATGATAAAGCTGAGCAGGTAAAGACTCAGTGGTAAAATCCACAGGAATGGCATCGCTGCTACGTCCTGTGATATTTCGTTGGTTACGGAGATCAACAAAATCGACGCGACCGCCGGCAGCAAAACCCACAAAACACGTCGCAAACGCGTCAGGGGTTCGACGGCCTCACGCGTAGCGCTTGCGTCAGATAGATTCGGTGTGGGGTTGGTTCTCCAAACGGTGATTGCCGTCCACGCACTTGCCATCGCAAATCCGACGAATGCCAACGACCATCCGAGCGCCTGCGTGTGACGTCCCAACCAAGGTTCAAACAGAATTGGATAGCTAAGCAACGCGAGTAGCGAGCCTACGTTGGAGAGCGCGTACAGGCGATACGGACGGGTAGCCCCTTTTGTCACCACCGCCCACGCCTGCATCAACGGCGACGTTGACGCCAACACGAAATACGGGAAGCCAACGGTCACCAAAAGCAGCAGTAGGACTCCCATTGTCGGGGCGTTCGCCGAATGGGGCTTAAGTGCTTCGGACGGGACGATGGGAAGCACCGCCATGGCGACGAGCAACAAAACCAGATGCGAACCCGCTTGCGCCCGCGGCGATAACTTTAGGCGAACGGTATGCGCGTATGCATACCCGCCAACCAAAACAACCTGAAAAAAAACCATGGCGGTTGACCACACTGCCGGCCCCCCGCCGAACCACGGCAGGATGAACTTCACGATCAAGGGTTGGACTTGAAAAAGGAGGAAGGCACCCGTGAAGACGCTGACGGCAAGCGAGGTCATGGGACCAAGCTAATCGTCACAGTCTCGGACCACATCGCGCCGCGCCGTTGGCAGCGCCCCCTCCATACCGCCAACTTTTGGGCAATTCCGTGCGTATCCTTTCCGAACAACTGAAATCCGTCCAAGGAGCCGTTTTCATGGGTAACCCCCCTTGTGCCCTCAGCGCGACACGGTCAATCATGGCCGTCCTCGTGGCTACGTCCGCCCTCATCGTTGTCCCAACCGTTATCGCGGCTCAAAACGTCGATCGCGAATACACCGAGAAGATTCTCGAATACACCACGGAGCCCTTTTTTTCGACGCCCTACGTAGACCATTTGCCGGCGTCCGCCACCGTGCCGACGCCCTTGGATGTCCTCGGGCACGTGGTCGGCGCGCCCGACATTTTGAGTTATCCGGAAGAGGTCCACCAATATCTTCGCGCAGTCGCGGCGGCTTCTCCTCGGGTAGAAGTCTTCACGATAGGCGAATCCGAGGAAGGTCGAGAAATGATCGTCGCCGTCGTGGCGGATGAACAGACCATTGCAAACCTGGATGACTATAAAGTCATGCTGGCGGCCCTGGCGGACCCCCGTACGACGGACGAGGGGGAAGCCGAGCGATTGATCGGCGTTGCTAAACCGATCTATTGGTCGACCGGAGCTATTCATTCGCCGGAAACCGGTTCTCCGGAAATGTTCATGGAAATCGTCTACCGCCTGGCTGTCGGAGAGACCCCATTCATTCAAACTATCCGCGACAACATCATTTTCATGACGACACCAGTTGTCGAAGTGGACGGTCGTGCGAAGGTAGTTGATCTCCACATGGGCAAACGGATCGACTCGACG
>JAZDDD010000159.1:0-19287 GCA_036679545.1 Gemmatimonadota bacterium
AGACCCGGTGGAAGGTACCGGTCCACAAACTGCGCCCAGTAGAGTAGCGGTTTGATCTTGGAAACCGCGAACGATCCAAAGATGGACGGTGAAAGATCCGGTGTGTCGGCTGATGGTATGCGAAGAAGAGAGCGTGCGTAGGCCAGGTCTTGGGCACGAAGATCATCGAGCGTGGCGATGACGACTTGTAACGACGTCAGGCCGGCCCGCACGCGATCGTCTAGAGCGCTGATTTCGGCTTGGGCGCTTTGGATTCGCACCTGGACACTCCGTGCAGTCCGAAGCGTTTGGACTAATCCGGAGATGCCGAGTGATTGCGGGGATGCCGATTGCAACCTTGCTACTAACACCCTTCCCGAGTCGATCAGCGGATCCAGGTTTAGATCTGCCACTGTTGTTTCCCAGGCTTTGCGACTCGAATCGATCGATGCCACCAACTGCAAGGCATAAACTGGTGTTTGCAAACTCTCGGCGCGAATAGCGGTCGCGTTTACCGCCTGGCCCAATCCCGCTAGACTGAAATCGGGAATGCGAACACGCTCACCCCACGCATCGATTTGACGCCGGATCGCGCGGTTCGTTGCGGTCGAGCCTTCGATTGCGCCGGATGTTTGTCGAGCAGTCCCGAACCGTAGTCCACGCATCGCGAGCGTATCGATGAAAATTTTTTTCTGCAACAGCGGGACGATCCGTATGTCGGCAACGATTTCGGTGGCCTCGATGAGATTTGTCATGGGTGCGTCGGGATTGGTGATCCGCAACCCGCGTAGCGTGACAAAACCTTCCGTAAGGCGAACATCCACCTCGTCCACTTCCACGAGCGCGCCAACGATCTCCGTACCAAAGTCCTCGATCGTGCGCTCTACGAGTGTGTCGAGGAAAATGAACCATAATAGCCCAAGGACGCCGACAAATAGGAAGAGAGGAACGAGTGCTTTCCAACGGAAAAGGCGCATCGGTCAATCCGGCTGGAACATACGGTAGATGTCGTAAACCTTAGAAGCCTTAACGGCCTTGAACAACTTCGTCCTTTGCAATTTTGACAACACGCGTTCGCGATATCTGGCGACCGCCCACCGTGCGGTGAAGAAAATCGGGAGGGCCAGCACCACCCAGCCGATGAGACTACCCATGACCACCGTGTTGTTATAGTTGGAGAAGGGGACTACCGGTGCGTTGTACATCCCGGTCCACGTCGGCAGGAGCGGCGGCGCGTTGGTCAGCACTGTTGTGCCGATGTCGTGAAAAATAGGATCGAGCAAGAACCCAACGGGTTCAAACAGGACCCACCCCAGCATTGCCGCCGGGAAGGATATGTTGAACACGGCGATTGCGGCGAACGCTAGCAGGTTATGAAGATTGAGAAGCGGAGTGAGGCCCAAAATTGATCCCAACGCTATGCCCACAGCGACCTGCCCCGGTGTCCCTTCCGAGTTGAGTGTTTTGACGAGTTTCTGGATCAGACGGAGCAGCAGCATCGGGCCCTGGACGGTTTTTGAGGATGCCGGCTATGCTTCGAGTACGACGCGCACGGACTCAAGGAACTGATTTCGCGTAAACGGTTTCGGAAGGACTCCGTCTACTCCGTGTTGTTCGGCGTCCTCAGTGCCCAGTCCTGACATGGCGATGATTTTTGTGCCCGGATGCTCAGATTTGAGCACTTTGATCATCTCAACACCGCTCATTTTGGGCATGGCGTTGTCGGTGACGATCAAATCGGGGCGAGCCTGCCTCACCATGTCCAAAGCCTCTTGGCCATCCCGTGCCTCCTGAATCTGGTGGGCTGTACCCTTCAGATAGTGCTTTATCAGCCGACGGACAAACTCCTCATCGTCGACCACCAAAATTCGCGCCACTTTTCCGTCCACCCGTGAGGGGAGCGATGAGAATGCGTCTTGGATGACTGGATGGCAAGGGCTTGGATTAAACCATTGTGGCAATGGGGAAGAGACTCAAGTTTTGTGCGGTGTGTCACATGCCGGATGTGGGGCGGGTACGAGTTTGGTTGACGTGGCGGTCTATCTTCAACAAGGCGATACGTCATCGGCCCAAGGGAGGGTGCAGAGCCACCGGTCGGAGTTGAACCGACGACCACTCGATTACGAATCGAGAGCTCTACCACTGAGCTACGGTGGCTGGTTTGGTTTCGAGGAAAGGATGCCCTGGCCCGGATTCGAACCGGGACGGATCGCTCCACTGCCCCCTCAAGACAGCGTGTCTACCAGTTCCACCACCAGGGCAGGAATGAACAGTCTAAACGTGGTGCGTTTTGTGGGCAAGCTACTTGCTTAAGGGTTGGAAAATGTCTCCTACGGAAAGCCTTATGCACGTGTTGCTGGTCGAGGACGACCACATGGTGAGGGACACGACATCGGCCATGCTGAAAAAAGCTGGTTACACGGTCACCAGCGTCGAAAATGGCATCGCGGGGTTCGCTGCGCTGCAACAACATCGTTTCGACGCCATCGTTTGTGACATGCGTTTGCCCTTTCTGAGCGGTCGCGATTTCTATGAACAGGTGCAGGAGGACTACCCCCAAATGGCCAGCCGGATGGTGTTTGTGTCGGGTTGGACCAAAGATCCTTCTGTTCGCCAGGCCATTCAGGACATCGGCCGACCCATCCTCGCGAAGCCGTTTACCATGGAGATGTTGGCAGCCGCCGTGCAAGCCGTTATTGACGTTGGGGCCTCGGCTTAACCGGACCGGTGTCGAAATCTATTTCTTTTCGGAAGCGAAATACGGGTTCGTGCCGGCGGAGTGATCGGTCACGTCCTCGATTCCGCGTAAACCCGGAATAGCACGCTTGAGGGACCCCTCAATGCCTTGCCGCAACGTAACGCTCGCCATCCCGCACCCCTGACAGCCGCCCTGCATTCGTACAATCACCGTGGCGTCCTGCACGTCAATCAGTTCCACCTTGCCGCCATGCTTGGCTACGTTGGGATTGACCTCGCGTTCGAAGATCTCAGCCACACGGTCGTACATCCCATCGTCGTCTAAATCGCTGAGTTCGCCGGATGCCCGCACGGCGTCGGCGAGTTGCGTGATGGTTGTCTCGACAGCGTATCTGACACGCTCGTCCAAGTCAGACCACTCTGTGTCAGCCTCCCGGGTGACCGTAAACGATCCTTCGGCCAATTCGATCCGTTTGATTCCGGGAACGGACAAAAGGGCAGCGACAAGCGGAGGGTTGTCTTGGAAACGACTGGCGGTTTTGATCAACTGGGACGGGGGTCAGCTTGATTGTTGACATCTCCTTAATAATAGCGGAAGCGGCGGATCGGCCCAAGGTTTGGATTGGCTGCCAGCTACCCGCTACCCGCGCTACCCGCTGCCCGCTGCCCGCTGCCCGTTTTTTCGGTGTAATAGATGGCCACGAAAAGTCCCCGCCACCCACGGTCAGACGACCGGGGTAGTGGGAAGGGCGCTGGCAGCGGGTAGCGGATAGCGGGCAGCTGGGTAGGCGACCGGCGCCGCCGGCCGCCTACCCAATCAACTCCCGAATCTCAATTGGATCCAACCCGGCATCCTGCAACAATTCGTTGAACCGTCGAACGTCCTGTTGGATTATGGTGTTCATCCGGATCAACTCGACCTGTAACAGTTCGGAGAGGTGTTCGAACACCTGTCGCTGTGGGTCGGTCGGTTCGTATTCGCCACCTTCAACCTGGCCAACCAATGCCGCCAACTTGTTGTTGAGTTTGATCGGGAAGTTCAACGGATCCTGGCCGCTTTGATTGCGGACCTGATAGATCTCTTGCTCCACGTCACTCAGTTTGGTTTTGACGGTTTCGCCCTGCTCTTCAATGTCTTCGTCGTCGGTTTGCTCCAGTCGATCGTCGACTTCAGTCTTGATCTCTCGAATATCGAGCACGGCCTGGTTTGCGTCGGTCACGCGATCCCGCACACGCATCGCCAGGTCAAATCGCTCGCGCAACTGAGCGAGCGTCACCGTCTCTAAGCGTGGGTCCAGGCGTATCTGGAAATCTTGCGTAAAAGTCATGCTATCGACTGTCATTCTGACTTGGTACTCGCCGGGTAGCACCCTAGGTCCAAAATTGCCCGCCGCCCAAAAGATGCGACCGTCGAAATCCGTGTAGCCGGGGTAACGCATGTTCCAGTTGAACGTGTGAGAACCGGCGGTCATTGACGGCTGTTGATTCCCGCCGAATCCAAAGAAGCCGCCAAAGCCCTGGGGTGCTTGTGGTTCTTCTGTCGTCCCTTCGTACTCCTGTATGACGTTACCGGTGGCGTCAAGGAACTCGAGTGTCATCTCCTCGGCGTCCTCGGCGAGCTTATACGACAAACGAACCGAGTTGTCGATTCCACGGTACACGTCCGCCGGCTCAAAAAGGTGTATGTCAGCCGATGCAATCTGTTCTGACATCTCCCGTAAGGGTCCAATACCGTACATCACCCAGAACGACCGTCCGTGTGTGCCGATGACGAGATCGTCCTCCGCAACGACGAGGTCGGACACCTGCAAGGTTGGGAGGTTTTGCGAAAGTGTCTGCCAATTGTCGCCGTCGTCCCATGAGACATACACCGTGCGTTCAGAACCGGCGTACAAAAGTTCCGCACGTGCGGGATCTTCCCGTGTTGTCCGGACGAAATCGTCGTTAGGGATACCGTTGACGATCTTCGTCCATGTCTGCCCGTAGTCCTCCGTACGCCAGATATATGGGCTGCGGTCGTTGTCGACGAGATAGCGGATGCCCGACACGTACGCCTTGCCGGGTGTGTTTGGCGATGCCTCGATCGTGTTGATACGCACGAAGTCCGGTGCGTCCGGCGGTGTAACATTGTCCCAGTTGGTGCCACCATCGCGGGTCACGTGAACGTACCCGTCATCGGACCCCACCCAAATGACATCCGGATCATGAAAGGACGGCGCAATGGCGAAGACCGTAGCATAGGTTTCAACGCCCGTTTGGTCTTTTGTGAGAGGCCCGCCCGATGCGCCCATGGTTATGGGATCGGCTCGTGTGAGATCCGGGCTGATTTGTTCCCAACTCTGCCCTTCGTTCGTTGTGCGCCAGACCTTCTGCGTACCGGTGTACAACACATTAGCGTCGTGATGTGAGAACACGATTGGGAACGTCCATTGCACGCGTTCGATCAAATCTTCCGACGACTGTCCCATCGGATTCTCCGGCCACACGTTGATCGGTCGTCTTTGGCCGTTTGCATAGTTGAAACGGCTCAGACTTCCGCCGTAACAACCGGCGTAAAAGATGTTTGGATCGTCCGGGTTGTTTGCGATGTAACCGCTTTCGCATCCACCGACGGGGATGAGATGCTGGGGTCCGCCCGCACCCCGTGCAAGGTGACCCCAACCGCGGGGTGTGACACATGCCGTACTGTTATCCTGTTGGGCGCCACAGACCCAATACGGGAAGTGGTTCGTTGTCATGACACGGTAGAATTGTGCCGTGGAGAAATCCTGATCTGTCCACGTCTCGCCTCCGTTCACCGAGACGTTTCCACCACCGTCGTTCGTGTTGATCATCCGGTCAGGATCGCTGGGCGCGATCCACAGGTCGTGGTTGTCGCCATGTGGTACCCGGATGGGGCGGAAGGTCGCTCCGCCGTCCCGTGATCGATACAGACCGGTGTTCAACGCATACATAACATCGGGGTCCTGAGGGTCGGCATACACACGCGTGTAATAGAATGCGCGTTGTCGGAGATTCCTTTCGTCATTTACACGACTCCAGGTTGCTCCGGCGTCATCGGACCGGAAAACGCCGCCCTCTTCCGCCTCAATCAGCGCCCACACCCGGTGGGGTGCGGCTGGTGAAAGTGCAACGCCGATCTTACCAACCATGCCTTCCGGCATGCCGGGATTGTTGGTGATCTCGGTCCAGGTTTCACCGAAGTCTACGCTCTTGAACAGACCGCTTCCGGGTCCGCCGGAGGACATGCCCCATGATTTGCGCCACGCTTCCCACAGGGACGCATACATGACGGCCGGGTTGTTTGGGTCAATCGTGAGGTCGGCGGCGCCGGTGGCGGCGTTGCGATAGAGCACCTTGTTCCACGTCACACCGCCGTTGCTTGACTTGAAGATGCCACGCTCGTCGTTGTCCATCGAGTGAACGCCGAGTGCTGCGACCCACACGGTGTTGCAGTCCTGTGGGTGGATGCGAATGCGCGCGATGTTTTGCGTTTCCGTTAAACCGATATGTTCCCACGTCTCCCCGGCGTCGGTGCTTTTGTACACACCGTCGCCCTGTTGGACATTGCCACGCAACTGCGTTTCGCCCGTGCCGATGTAAACAACATCGGGGTTGGCTTCACAGACTTGCACGGCACCCACTGAGGCCGAATTGATCTGACCGTCTGTCACCGGTCGCCAGGTCGAGCCGCCGTCACTTGTCTTCCACAGTCCACCGCCGGCGGCACCGAAATAGTATTCGAAGGGACGCGTGTCGCTGCCGGCAGCTGCGGTTGACCGGCCACCTCTGTTGGGTCCAAGATTTGTCCAGGTCAGCGATTCAAAATTTAAGGGGTCGTACGTCTGGGCTTGAAGATCGGCCGCCAGCATCAATACGATTGCCGCGACGCACGAGAACGCACGATGTAATACGGGACTCCGCATTCGGGGTACCTCCAAAGAAATCTTGAACTTCGCGATGGTTGACTCCGCAGAAAACCAGAGTTTTGGCGCCTTTATTATACGCGCGGGCCGCCTGAGGGGCCACTCGATGTGACTCATGGCTGAGACCGCACCTGACGCTTACTCCGTGAGATACGCCCCACTGCTCGGCGGTGTTGATTGGGGACGCCAGCCGGTGGTTGCAACGTTCGCCCTGACCATGGTGGGTTGATAACTTCCTAGCCGCTTTTCCTGTGCGATTCCGTTTTGCCTCAAGGGAGAAGGTCATGTTGTGTAAGGGCTGGGTAGTCGTCGTCTCCGGCATGCTTTGCGTCACCGCGGTCGACGCAGGTGCGCAGGTGGACATATCTCGTTTGGTGGGACTCAAAGCCCGCAACGTCGGTCCGGCAGGAATGAGTGGCCGTATCGGCGCGGTGGAGGCAGTGGTGTCCGATCCCGACATTATGTATGCCGGCGCGGGAACGGGTGGGTTATGGAAGTCCACGACGGGTGGTGTGACGTGGCAACCCATCATGGATGAGCACCCCGCTGCCTCAATCGGTGCCATTGCGGTTTTTCAACCGGCGCCGGACATCGTTTGGGTCGGTACCGGAGAAAAGGCGCGACGAAACAGCGCAGGGGTGGGAACTGGTATCTACAAGTCGATGGACGGTGGTATCACTTGGCGGTCGATGGGTCTGAACGACTCCGAAGTGATAGCTGAAATTCTGACGCATCCAACCGACCCGCAAATTGTTTACGTCGCTGTCCTCGGTAAGACCTGGGCCGACGGCGAGCAGCGCGGGGTGTATAAGACCACCAACGGTGGCCAGACATGGAGCCGCATGCTCTTTGTGAATCAGCGTACCGGTGCTGCGGATCTTGTCATGGATCCGTCCAACCCCGACAAACTCATCGCAGCCATGTGGGAACACCGGCGGCGGGCTTGGTCTTTTTCTTCCGGTGGCCCCGGCTCAGGTCTCCA
Organism: Gemmatimonadota bacterium; assembly: GCA_036679545.1. GTDB lineage: Bacteria > Gemmatimonadota > Gemmatimonadetes > Gemmatimonadales > GWC2-71-9 > JAZDDC01. The sequence goes on from JAZDDD010000159.1 coordinate 7,585, forward strand.
TATCTCGTATGATGGCGGTGTTACCTGGGACCAACTTGGGCCTGACGACGGTCTCCCCGGTGGCGAACTCGGGCGTGTCGGCTTGGCGATCGCGCCGTCTGACGCCAGCATCGTCTACGCATTGGTGGAGGCGGAGAAAAGTGTATTGCTTCGCTCGGCTGACGGGGGCCACACATGGGAAACGGTCAACGACGACGAGAACATTGCATCGCGACCTTTTTACTATGCACAACTTCGGGTTGACCCACGAAATGAAAACCGAGTATTCAACGTGCATTCTTTGTTAGACATGAGCGAGGATGGTGGTCGGACATTCTCGACGCTTTTGCCGTTCGCACGGGTACACCCGGACCATCATGCGTTGTGGATTCATCCGGACGGACGATTGATGATTGACGGCAACGACGGCGGCATATCCATCTCCTGGGACGCGGGAGCAAGCTGGCGGTTTGTCGAGAATCTCCCGTTGGCGCAGTTCTATCACATCAGTGTCGACAACGCCACACCCTACAACATTTACGGAGGTTTGCAGGACAACGGTTCGTGGCGCGGTCCCAGCCAGGTATGGGAAACCGGAGGCATCCGATATTACCATTGGCAGGAGATAAACTTCGGCGATGGGTTCGCAGCTCTCGTAGACGGGCGCAATACACGTTATGCGTATGCGCAGTCGCAGGGCGGATTCTTAGTACGCAGCGATTTGCAAACGGGGGAGCGAAAAAACATACGGCCGGCACATCCAGATGGCGTGCCGCTGCGATTCAATTGGAATGCCGCGCTCAATATTGATCCGTTTGAAAACGCCTTGTATTACGGCTCACAGTTCGTACACCGATCGCGAAACGGCGGTTTGACATGGAACATCATTAGCCCCGACCTGACCACGAACGATCCCGCCAAACAACGTCAACTGGAAAGCGGCGGTTTGACGTACGACGTCACGGGCGCAGAGAATCACACCACAATTGTCACGATCGCGCCCAGCTCGGTTGAGCAGGGCGTAGTCTGGGTTGGTACCGACGACGGCAACGTCCAGGTGACACGTGATGACGGCACGACGTGGACCAACGTGGTGGGGCGGATACGTGGTGTGCCGAGCAATACGTGGGTGTCTCACATCGAGGCGTCGAAATTTGAGGGTGGCTCGGCGTTTGTCGTGTTCGACGACCATCGCCGTTCCAACAGCACTCCATATGTCTACCGAACCACCGACTATGGCCGGTCGTGGCGTTCGTTAGCCACCGACAACATCGAAGGGTTTGTTCACGTCGTCGAGCAGGACCCTTTGGAACCTGATCTGCTGTTTCTGGGCACGGAATTCGGTTTGTACATTTCGTTCGACGGTGGCTCCGGGTGGCAACAGTGGACAAATGGCGTCCCGCGCGTGCCGGTGCGGGCGATCGTGGTTCATCCGAGTGAACATGACTTGGTCATTGGCACGCACGGCCGGGCCGCTTATGTACTAGACGATATTCGACCGCTACGCGCGATGGTGCAAAACCCATCGATCATCGACGCGCCGTTACATGTTTTCAATGTCCCTGCTGTCATTCAATACCGCGCATTCCAAGCTCGAGGAATGCGTTTTCTTGCGGACGCAAAATATGTCGGAGAGAATCGTGCATACGGATCTCTCATAACCTTTGTTTACAACTCCACGGCTGAGTCGGACTCGCTGAAAGCCGAAGTCCTAATTGAGGATCAATCGGGTCGCGCGATGCGTCGTTTCGAAGTGGATGTCGTACAGGGTGTCAACCGTATCGTGTGGGATCTCCGTCGCGACGGTGTCATGCCCGTTGGTTCGGAAGATGAATATGCACCCTCCGGGTCAATGGTGCTTCCGGGTAACTATTGGATCCAACTGTCTGTTGGCGGTAGAACGTCAAACGTGCAGCCTGTAGAAGTTCGGCCGGACCCGAGGATCGACATTTCTGATGAAGATCGTATCGAGAAAGACGCAGCCCTCAGACAAATCGAGGGTTATCTGACGTTTGCCAACGAAGCATTGGATCGTTTGGACCGCATCGGGAAAGCGGTTGCCAATGTGGAGCAACGGTTCTCGTCGGAAACGGATAGCAACCGCGTGGCCCTACGTGATCGAGCGGGTATGATACAATCCCGTGTCGATGAGTTGCGTAGCGAATTCGCGGGTCCTGTAGATCTGCAAGGCATCGTCCGGCGTCCGGATGCGGTGACTGCCATGCTCAATAGTGTGAACGGGAGTCTCGGTTCTTCATGGGACAAACCGACCGAAGCTCAGTTGATTTATTTGCAACAGGCGGAGCTTCGGTTGCGAGACGTCATCGACCGGTTGAACGAGTTCGTCGATACGGACTCGTGATGGCGGCGGCGCGCTTGGATGAGTCTTTGCCACAGAGGTCACAGAGAAAGATGGAGCACACAGAGGACGAACTAGTTTTGACCCCACGCCTCTATGCCGCGAACACCACGCTTTGCTCTGTGTCCTCTATCTTTCTCTGTGCCCTCTGTGGCAAAACCGCCGCGTCTGCAATGTGATACGTAAGCCGCTGCTTAATGCCACCCCAAACCGACAGTAAACAATAACGACGTACTCGTGTCGTCTCGTAAAAACTGAGTCAACACGTCAACATTGGGTGTTAGATACAAATTCCCTGCGATTTTAAAATCAAACCCCATCCCGGTCGTGACGCCGATGCCATCGCGTTGGGTATCCGAGTCGATGTCATGGCTGGCAGCACCAAAACCTCCCTTGAAAAATAGCCCGCCTCGGGAGCCCGGATACACCATTGCTGTTAGGCTGGCGTTAACCCGCTCTACTGAGCGATTGTCGCCACCGTCCCTAAACCAGACAAGCGCCTCGCCGCCCACCAACACGTGCTGGTTCACTGTGCCGCCCGCGCGGATGTAGCTTGCTCCGCCTCGTCCCGAATTGCCGAATGTCCGGCTCCAACCGCCACCAAATCCAAGACCTAACCAGAAGCCTCGATGCCGTTGCTCAAGTTCTTGCGCAGCACCGCCTGCGGCGAGAAGCGATAACAGCATGCCGGCGCTTCCGGCACTTACAATGAATTGACGCATGATCCCTCCAAAGATTGTTGCGCTCGGTTGCCTCAATGGAAGAACTGTACCAAAGAGCTGCAGCCGCGTAACTCTATGTAAATATTATGGTTAGTAACCGTCAGCATGTTGGCAACAGCACCCTCTGACCGCGCAGAACGCTCCTTGCTGTCCACTTTTGTGGACGTCCGAAAGATTGATTCATTGCCTCGGTGCGTCGCGCCGGTTAAGGTCGCTCGACGTACGCCGCACGCGAATCCCAAAATAGCGACCGGAGACACAACTTGCGCGCCACCATATCGATTCTGTCATTACTCACCGTCGGTACACTCCCTGCAGCGGCCCAGAATCTTGATGACCTGGTTGGCATCGAAGCACGGAGCATTGGACCCGCCGGTATGAGTGGTCGTGTAGCCGCGATTGATGTGGTGGAACGAGATCCGAATATCATATATGTAGGCGCCGCGACCGGGGGCCTTTGGAAGTCGGTGAACGGTGGCATTACGTGGGATCCCATTTTCGACGATCAACCCGCGAATTCGATCGGCGCAATCGCAATTTTTCAGTCCCGCCCGGATGTAGTGTGGGTCGGGACGGGCGAAGGCAATCCGCGGAACAGTGCCGGCGTCGGCCGCGGTATTTTCAAGACTATTGATGGTGGCCGTTCTTGGTCGTTTCTTGGCCTTGGCGCCTCGGAGCGCATTCATCGCATTGCATTGCACCCGGAGGATCCTGACATCGCGTATGTGGCGGTCATGGGTCCTTCCTGGAGCGATGGACAGGAGCGTGGCGTTTACAAAACGATCGACGGCGGCCGGACGTGGACGCGTTCGCTTTTCGTCAATGAACGAACCGGTGCTTCCGATCTCGTAATGGATCCCAGCAATCCGAACAAACTATTCGCTGGTTTGTGGGAGCATCGTCGGTGGCCGTGGTTCTTCGAATCGGGAGGAGTCGGTAGCGGGTTATACATCACGTACGACGGTGGCGAAAACTGGCGCCGTTACGATGAGACTGACGGCATGCCGGACGGTCCGTGGGGACGCATTGGGTTGGCCATTGCCCGAAACGATCCACGGGTGGTGTACGCGCTAGTCGAGGCGGACGAGAGCGCGATGCTCCGCTCGGACAACGGTGGCACTTCGTGGCGGACGATTGATGCGGGTGACGGCGTGGCGCCCCGCCCGTTCTACTACGCCGACATTCGCGTCGATCCCACAAACGAAAACCGCGTCTACAATTTGCACAGCCGCATCACGGTATCTGAGGATCAAGGTAAAACATTCCGCACCGTTGTACCCTCACGAATCATTCATGGAGACGTGCAGGCGCTTTGGATCAGCCCCACGGATGGACGCACGTTGATCATGGGGAACGATGGCGGTGTTGGAATTTCTTACGATCGGGGCGAAACGTGGCGCTTCGTGGAGAATCTCGCGCTGGCGCAGTTCTACCACCTCAACGTCGATATGGAGGTCCCGTTCAATGTCTACGGTGGTCTCCAAGACAACGGGTCGTGGTTTGGCCCAAGTCACTCTTGGTACGACGGTGGGATTCGAAACTACTATTGGACACGGGTCGGTGGCGGTGATGGTTTTGCGACTTTTAATGACTTCAGCAACTCACGGTACGGGTACACGTCTTCGCAACAGGGGAACTTGCGTCGATTCGATAAGTTGACCGGCGAACGGAAGGACATTCGCCCGGTTCATCCCGATGGCGTGGACCTGAGGTTCAACTGGAATGCCGCAACCAATATCGATCCATTCGATTCGACCACCATGTACCTCGGCAGTCAGTTTGTGCATCGCACACGGGACAATGGCAACTCGTGGGAGATTATCTCGCCGGACCTGACGACGAACGACCCTGAAAAGCAGCGTTCCCGCCAAAGTGGTGGCATTACCACCGATGCGAGCGGCGCGGAAAACCATACGGCAATCCTGACCATCGCACCAAGTCCAATTGCGCAAAATCTCATTTGGGTCGGTACGGATGACGGGAACATCCAAGTTACGCGTGATGGCGGCGAGTCGTGGGACAATGTTGCAGCGAACTTGCCGGGTGTTCCAGCCAACACGTGGGTAGCACACATCGAACCATCGAAGTTCGATAGCGGTACGGCATACGTCGCGCTTGACGATCATCGCCGTGGTAATTGGGATTCCTACGCAATGGTGACCGCCGACTACGGTCAAACGTGGCGCAACATGGCCAGCGCGGACGTTGACGGTTTTGTTCACGTCATCGAACAGGATCCGATCGAGTCGAGTCTGCTTTTTCTCGGAACCGAGTTTGGTCTTTACGTTTCTCTGGATGCTGGTGGCAGCTGGCAGCGTTTTGGGCATGGTTTACCCACAGCCCCGTATCGTGCGATTGTGGTGCATCCGCGGGATCATGACTTGGCGCTAGGTACACACGGTCGTGGCGTTTATATCGTGGATGATATCCGGCCCCTTCGCGAACTCGCTCGCGACGGTTCTCTTCTTTCCATGGGCCTGCACATCTTCGAAGTGCCGACCGTGATCCAACACACAGTCGCCGAGAGTATGACCGCCGGATACCGTTCGAGTGGTCATGCGATGTTCAGCGGCGACAACAGGCCCTACGGTGCCATGGTATCGTTTGTTGTGCGTGCCGAGGAAGCCGATCTCGAAGTTGTGGATAACGATGGTAGCGTCGTGCGGCACATGACGGTTCGTGGTGACGGGTTTAATCGAACGGTGTGGAATCTTCGCCGCGACGGTTTTGACGCGCCAGGTTCCGAACTATCAGGTCCGCAGGTGTTGCCGGGATCCTACTCGGTCCGCTTGATCTCGGAGGGAGATACCGTTAGCGGTGTTTTGGACATCTTGCCTGATCCCCGGCATCAAATTTCACGTCGAGATCGTTTGGCAAAACACAACGCATTGATGTATGTGGGCGGTTTGTTGGAGCGGGCGGCCGGTGTCGTCGAACGTGTAGACGCAACGCGCAGTGCAATCGAAGCTGTTCAAGCCGCCCTGGAAGATCAAACCGGGCAAACTGCGGAGACCTTGCGCGCAAACGGTAAGACGTTGGACGAAACAATGGCGGACTTGGTCAGCGCCGTCGCTGTGACAGGTGGCGGTTTTGGCGCAGGTCGGGCATCAGCGGCCGGGCAGCTGCGTGGTGTTTATAGTTCCCTGCAATCGTCTTGGGACACCCCAACCGAAACCCAACGTTTGCGCATGACGGCAGCAGAGACCGCTCTCGAATCAGCCGTCGAGGCCATCAATATCGTCTTCGAAGGGGATGTTGCGCGTTACCGCGAGCAAGCCAATGAAGCCGGTTTGCGAATCGTACCCGACTTTGCTCCGCTCACCCTGCCGAGGCGTTGACAACGTCGAACGTCGAACGCCGAACATCGAATATCGAACATCGAACGTTAAGGCTGAACGTTGAACGTTGAACGTCGATGCTGAGCGTTGAATGTTGAGTGCTGAACGTTGAACGTTGACCTACCGTTCTGCACGTTGTAGCAGTAACACCCCAAACGCATCAGTGGAGTCGGTGTACGTGCGAAGTACGTTGAGTCCGTAGAATGCCATGTTGTTGCTGACCTGATTGAGTGTAAACTTGCGACTGATCTCGATCATGACCATGGTGCCAGCGGGGATGACAACCGTTTGGTCCATGGGTCCAATGTAGACCTCTTGATCAATCAGGAAGCGCACGAAGGTTTCGATTCGTTGCCAATCTGCGTTGTACGATGCAACGTGCTGAATCCTTGTCAAGTCAACGCTTGCGCCCAATTCTCGATTGATCCGCGCGAAAAGGTTTTTTGTGAAGGCGGCAGTGATGCCGGCGCCGTCGTTATAGGCTGCCTCCAACAATCCCTTGTCCTTGACCAGATCGACACCGAGTAAGAAAAAATCACCAGGGTCGAGAGCATTTTTGATCTCGTTCCAGAAAATGTCAGCTTCGTAGGGGTTGAAATTCCCGATTGTACTTCCGAGAAACATCACCATCGAAGGCGAGTGTGCGCGAAAAAGTGGAAAGGCGTTTTCGTAGGTTCCGGTTATGCCAGATACCGTTACATCCGGGTGATGTTTGTTGATTGATTGTTTGGCGCCGTCGAGCGCCGATTGGCTGACATCGACCGGCACATAGTCGACTTCTTGGCCGTCTCTGGTATACGCTGTGAGTAGGTGGGCTGTTTTTACGGAATAACCTGATCCCAATTCAATCAGCGAAACGGGCCCGGTTATCGAACGAATCTCATCGGCATGTTTTTGCAGGATTTCGTTTTCGGCACGTGTGAGGTAATACTCCGGCTGTTCGGTAATATCTTCGAAGAGACGGCTTCCCTCGGCATCGTATAGGTAGGTACAGTTCAGCCAGGGAGGCGAATCCGTCAGGCCCCTGGCCACCGATTCAGCAAAGGCAATCCTTGCGGCGTCCCACTGAGTCTCAGGTGGAGTACCCACGCCACCCGACAGGTCGCGTGTAGATTCACTGGGGTTCTTTTGGTTAGCAGGGGGGATGGGACACCCCAGGGCCGGAGAACAGAAGGGCGCGTTGGTTAGATACCATCCTAGCGACGTGTGTGTACGTATGCAACCCGATGGTCATGACCGATCACCGGTCTCAAAGCTCCGTTTACCGGATCCCACATGTGCGTGTACGCCACACCAATATAATTGCATGGCATGGGCACTTACAAGGAAAAAATCGGATGAGGAACCTGAATATTCTTTTCGCTACAGCGCTAATGCTAACGCAAACGTCGGGTGTGTCGGCCCAGGGAAACAACGGTGTGCGTGTGAGGACGGTAGCCGACACGCTAGTGGGTGCGGTGGGTGGTGTGGCCGTCGATCGCCTCGGCATCATCTATTCCGCCGATTTTGGCGAAAAGGTGTTTAAGATCATGCCGGATGGCCGAGTGAGTGTCTTTGCTACAGGGCTCTACGGCAGTTCGGGGAACGCAATCGATTCTCGTGGAAATCTACTGCAATCGAGTTTCTCGGGAAATTATATCAGTAGGATCGACAGGGGTGGCAACGCAGAGGTTTTTGCCGAAGGATTCAACGGGCCGGTTGGCATTGCACTCGACAGTGCTGACAACCTGATCGTATGCAATTGCAGCGGCAATACGTTGAGTCGTGTGACTGCGGACGGTGTCGTCTCGGAGTTTGCGACGAGTGAATTGTTGAATTGTCCCAATGGCATAACACGAGCGGGGGATGGAAACTACTACGTAGCCAATTTCAGCGACGCCAAATTACTCAAAGTCACACCAGATGGTGTCGTGACCGAATTCGCAACGTTGCCGGGTGGGGGAAACGGTCACGTCGCATTTGCGCGAGGCGATCTCTACGCGACGAGTTTTCGAGGCCACCGTGTCTACCGAGTAACACTCGAGGGTGATGTGACCTTGCTCGCCGGTACCGGTGCAATTGGAGAAACTGATGGCGCCGCGGCGGACGCAACGTTTTCGTGGCCAAACGGAATAGCAACAGGTCCTACCGGTGACCGTCTCTACATCAATGATTACCTGAATCGTTTTCCACCCACCGTTGAAGTACCACCGGCACCACTTAGCAGTCTTCGCCAGGTCACGCTTCCTACCATCAGTACCGTCTTAACCGCGGCGTTGACGGGTGGTGGCGTGGACGAAATGGTCAAGGCGTATCGGACGTGGAAATCCGAGCCCGGTACCGCCAGTCTCTTCACCGAGATCGAAGTGAATGTGATGGGTTACCAGTTGATGGGTGGTGGACAGATGCAGGCGGCAACCGAATTATTCAAACTCAACACGGAATCTTACCCGCAGTCGTTCAATGCGTACGACAGCCTCGCTGAGGCCTATATGCGGTCAGGAGAAAACGAACTCGCCATCGAGTTTTACGAAAAATCGTTGGAGATCAATCCGGCAAATCAAAACGCGGTTCAGATGTTGAATCGTATCCGCGGCACTGGTGGCGGATAACTTGTAGTGGCAGTTTGTGGTGTTTCCGTCCGACCGCCCCATTTGCCACAGAGGACACAGAGAAAGATGGAGGGAGGAAAAGCTCAACATTCAGCACTCAACACTCAACATCAACTTTCAACGCTCAAGGAGGAAATGTCGCTTGATCTTTCTTGAGTGTTGAGAGTTGGTGCTGAGTGTTGCGTGCTGAATGTTGAGTGTTGAATGTTGAGTTTCTCCACCTCTGTGGCTTAACGACACGAATCTGCCTTTAACCGCGGCGCCATCCAAAGGCTCCGGTCCATCCCCATATCCGCTAGAAACGTTCCTTGGCGCCAACGCCGTTTTGGGCGCGTCTTAAGTTGCCACCGCCCGTCTTACGAAGCATCGTTCGGTGTACTTGAAAAAGGGGATCAAACGATGTCTAGAAAGTTCACCGATCGCGACGGGAATCCTTGGCAGATCCGTGAGGACTCTCGTGACAGATGGACGTTTGAGCCCCTTCAGGGGAATCCGCAGCGTGCATTTGACGTTGACTCGCCAGGATACGCCAGCGATCCGTACGAGCTGAGCACGGAAGAAATGCAGCGAATATTCGATGCGAACCAAACCACTCGAAGTAAACCCAAAAAATCTCCGTTCCTCGACTGAACGATGGGACCGTGACTCCGTACCGTTTTGGTGTTTATACGGCAAACTGGATAGCAGCGGGAACAAATTGGGCACCACACCCGTAGGGTGACACGGCTTCGACAGGACGTGTTGGAATGCAGCTTGGTCGCTGGGGGACCTTGCCCCTTCGTTTGCACCGTCTGCGGACTCGGAAAAAGATATTCGTCTGGGGATTTGCCGCGTTTGGCTTAGTGCAAGCTGTGTTCGTGCTTGAAGCTGTGACGCGGGCTAAGTTTTCAGACTCATTATCGGATGTCTCGACCCGGATCTATGCCAGGCCTCCCGTACTATCTCCCGGGACTGTGGTAAGTCGGGGGCGCATGCAGCGATACCTCGAACGACTTGGGTACCAACGTGCCTCTGGCCGACGTGAGGTGGGGTTTGGCGAGTACAACCTGCGTTCGACTCGTTGGCAAATTGGTCGGCGTCCGTTTCGTCATTTTGACAGAGTTGAGCCAGGTCAGATAGTCACCGTCCGCGTTGGTTACGACGATGAGGTATGGTCCCTCAGAGACGAGAATGGGCGGCGCCTTTCTCGGTTCGTGCTCGAGCCAGAAATCATCCGCTCGACTTTTGATCCGGCCTTGCAAGACCGACTGCCCGTCCCACTTTCTTTAGTTCCACAGCATCTGATCGACGCCGTGTTGAGTATCGAAGATCAGCGATTCTTCACCCATCACGGTGCGGATTTCAAACGTATTGCTGGTGCGGCGGTGGCGAATGTGAAGGCCGGTCGTGTGGTACAGGGTGGAAGTACACTGACGCAGCAACTTGCCAAAAACCTTTTCTTAACCCCTCGTCGTTCGCTGGTGCGCAAGTATCGTGAGTTATTGATGTCATGGGTCCTCGAAGCCAAATACTCCAAACAGGATATCCTCGAGAAATATTTGAACGAGGTGTACATGGGGCAAAACGCGGGGCATTCGCTTCATGGAGTTGGTATGGCCGCCCAAGTCTTTTTTGCGAGAGACATTAGCGAAATCACCGTGGCTGAAGGTGCGCTTCTCGCGGCATTGATTCGCGGGCCGAACTTGTACTCCCCACGTCGCAATGTCGATGCAGCGTTGGCGCGGCGCAATCTCGTATTGGACAGAATGTTCGAGCGCGGGGTCCTGACAACGCGGGAACATGAAGTGGCGCGCGGGGAACGACTCGCGGTTCGTGCGCCAATTCAACGAAACAATGTAGGGAGATACTTTATCGATTACGTCGCGCAAGGTCTGCTAAGAGATTACGGGGACAACGCGCTTCAGCGCGGTCTGTCCGTCTACACCACACTCGATGTGGAACTGCAGTTGCTGGCGGAGCGTGCGGTTGAGGACGGATTGCGCAATCTCGAACGGTCTTATTCGGCGTTGCGTGGCGACGCCCCATTGCAAGCGGCGTTGGTTGCGTTGGACCCGCGGACGGGAGACGTATTGGCTATGGTTGGAGGGCGAGACTATGGCGCGTCGCAGTTCAATAGAGCGATCTTTGCCCGGAGACAACCCGGCAGCGCGTTCAAGCCCATTGTCGCACTGGCAGCGCTTACGCAACACGATCGCTACACCTTGGCGTCAGTGCTCGATGATGAACCCTTGTCCGTTGAAACCCCTGCAGGTTTGTGGGAGCCGGCCAATTACGATGGTCAGTTCCGAGGTCCTGTGACCTTGCGTGACGCGTTGGAGCGATCACTCAATGTTCCGTTTGCACGGTTGGGGTTGGAGGTGGGCGCCGAGCATATCGTCCAGACGGCACGGGACCTGGGTCTAGATGGAAACATCAAAGCGGTTCCAAGCATCGCGCTGGGTGCGTCCGAAGTCACTCCACTTGGCATGACACGCGCCTATGGTGTGCTGGCCGCCGGTGGATTTCGTGCAGACGTGACGCGCACGTTGGCCGTGGTCAGTGCCCGGGGAGAGATACTCGACGGATCTGAGATGACTGGCGAGCAGGTATTTAAAGCGGAGGAGGTGTACTTGGTCACGTCGGCCTTACGGGGCGCGGTCGAACGCGGCACCGGGAGAGGTCTCCGTCGTGCGGGATTCCGTGGTGCGGTCGCCGGCAAATCCGGTACCACGAAC
>JAZDDD010000016.1:0-5612 GCA_036679545.1 Gemmatimonadota bacterium
TCTCGACGTCCACGGTGTCATGACGGCACGTCTCACACCGGCCGGGGATTTTGAGAATGCCTCCCAACGTTACGCGTTCTACCAGAACGTTGTCCGCCGGGCTTCCGTTTTCCCTGGTGTACAATCTGCGGCGATTGGCGCGCGCGTTCCGTTTGGATCGGGCAATAGCGGAATCGCAACATTTATCGAAGGCGTGACCGCGGATCCGAACAATTTGCCAGTGCTGCGCCAAAATCGAATCATGCCAGGCTTTTTGGAAACATTGCGGGTGCCGCTTTTGAACGGGCGTATGTTCACTGATGCGGACGGGCCGGATGGTGTGCGCGTGGCGATAGTGGATCAGGTGGCGGCGGATCGGTTCTGGCCCGCCGAGAGCCCAATAGGTCGGCGTATTCGGTATCCGTGGCGGGGGGCGGAGTGGATTGAGGTTGTTGGCGTTGTTGGCAGCGTCGCGGACGGGGACCTTTCGATTGAATCGACGCCAAGTTTTTACGTGCCGTTGTCCCAAAACACTTCAGAAGATGCTACTCTAATACTACGAGTAGATGCAAATGGCGGGATAACGGCGTCGGCAATCAGAGGCATTGTTCGCGAAAGCGATGCTCGCGTACCAACGAGCGCCATCGCTCCGCTGAAGGATTTGATTGGTGTATCGTTCTCGCGTACGCGTTTGACGGCCTTGCTTTTCGCCGTGTTTGCCATGGTGGCTTTGGCCCTTGGCTGCATCGGAGTGTATGGTGTCGCTGCGTATTCCGTGCGTTCGCAAACTCAGGAGATTGGAGTGCGCTTGGCGTTGGGTGCAAACGTCGCCCATGTTCGAGCCACGGTGATTCGTGATGGCATCGCCCTCACGGCACCGGGTGTCATCATCGGAATGTTGCTCGCCATCCCAAGTGCGAGACTCATGGATAGTCTTCTGTTCGGTGTGTCCGCATTTGATCCGGTGACGTTTGCGATGGTCCCGTTGTTATTGCTGGTCGCCGGGATTGTCGCTGTCTACGTGCCGGCGCGCCGCGCAACATCGGTCGATCCCGTGGAGGCGTTGCGGATCCAATCATGAGGTCGAGGGTCCGTGATCGTGCGGTTAACAAGTTTAGGAAAAGCGCCACTGAAAAATCCGTGGCTTTCCGTTGGGGTCTTTCCCGTGCTAAGTTGACCCGCTCCTCGTTCCCACCGGACCGGCATTCTCACGCATGGCCAAGCCCGCTCAAAAACCCAAGTCACTTGATCGGTCCATAGTCGAAGGCCCGATTCGGCGAGCGGTATGGATGCTGGCATGGCCAACGATGCTGCAAAACGTCATTGGTGGCTTACAGGGTATCGTCGATCACGCCATGGTGGGCCACTTCGTGGGATTCACGGGAAACGCTGCCATCGGCGTCAGTTGGCAGATTTTTCTCGTGGTTATGGTGTTTATCAGTTCACTCTTCACCGGCATGGGTGTCCTTGTCGCCAGGTTTGCTGGGGCCAACGAACCGGAAAAAGTTAACCGAACGGTCTATCAAGCCTTCATCACGGCCGGGGTACTCTCGGTTGGTATCTTGGCGCCCATCGGATACCTGCTCACACCCACGCTCCTCGATTTGGTGAACACGACACCGGAAGTACGCGCAGAAGCGTTGCCGTATTTACGCATCATGTTTCTCTTCAGCTTCGGCATGATGGTCTTTTTCATGCTTGGTGGCGCGTTGCGCTCGGCGGGTGATCCGCGCACACCCCTGAAGTTCGGGGTCGCTCTCACGATCTTGAACATCACCCTGAATGTCATTTTGATCCGCGGGTTCGGTCCGATACCGGCATTCGGCACAAAGGGGGCTGCAATGGGCACCGTGATAGCTGGTGGCGTGCTCAGCCTTGTGGCTTTTCATCGACTGTTCTTCTCCCAACGTTGGGTTGTACACTTTCGACGCGGTATGAGTCTGAGGCCCGATTGGCCGATCATTCGCCAGTTGTTTCGGTTCGGCATCCCCACTGGCATCCAGGGCGTGGCCATGAACATTGGTGGCGTTGTCATGCTTCGGTTTGTTGGGTCGTTGGCATTGAGTGGGCAGGCACAAGCGGTGTACGCTGTGGGATATACGCAACTGTTTTCGCTCATCACGTGGACGTCAGTCGGACTACTTGGTGCGTCGGCCGCCGTGGCCGGCCAAAATCTTGGTGCCGGGTATCCTGAACGGGCAATCCGCGGTGTGCACGTTGCGTCACAAATTGGCGTCGCTGTTGCGGTGTTCGTAGGAATTTTGTTCATAACGATCCCGCGGGTATTGCTTGGTGTGTTTGGTATGGAAGATCCGGCCGTTCTCAGTTTGGGTGTTGAGTTGTTACGCTATTTGAGTGTGTCGGGTTTGTTCATAACCGTCGCGCTGGCGTACACCGGCGGATTGCAGGGCACCGGCGACACAAGAAGTCCGCTTTACATTTCGATCGTGTCACAACTGGCAGTGCCCATTGGCATCTGCGCCATCATACAGGTAACGCGTGGGCTCAAACCCAGCGATATTTGGCTGGCCATCCTTGTGGGGCATGTCACACGTTCGATCATGAGTATGGTTCGTTTCCGTCAAGGCAAGTGGCGGGACATACAGGTGGACATCGAACCGGCGCGTTCGTGATGTATTAGTGGTGGATGCGCGAATCCCCAATGGTTTTGCATACGTTGGTAGACATACATGATTGATCTGAGCCCAGAACTACTTGCCCTTCAGGACACGCTCGTGGGGCGATACTCGCTCGAGCGTGAATTGGGGCGTGGTGGCATGGGGATCGTCACGCTCGCGCGCGACGTTGCGCTCGATCGGCTGGTCGCTATTAAGTTGTTGCCGCCCGCGCTTTCGGCAGATGCGGACTTTCGCGCTCGTTTCCTAGATGAAGCACGCACAATTGCCGGTCTTTCCCATCCGAATATCGTACCCATTCATGCGGTCGAGGAACAAGGTGCCCACGTGTTCTTCGTGATGGGGTATGTCGATGGAGAGACATTGCGTCAACGCGTCGATCGCGCTGGCCCCATGTCTCCTCGGTCCGTCATGAAGATCATGCAAGAGGTTGCCTGGGCGCTGGGGTACGCGCACCAACGAGGAGTCATTCATCGTGATATCAAACCCGACAACATCATGCTGGAGCGAGCCACCGGGCGGGCATTAGTCACGGACTTTGGAATAGCGCAAGTTAATCGTACGGGTTCCGATGCATCGACCGGCGAGATCGTGGGAACCGCGCGGTATATGAGTCCAGAGCAAGCGTGCGCCGAACCAGTTGATGGGCGCAGCGATCTTTACTCACTCGGTGCCACGATATTTTTTGCGCTAACCGGTCGCCCGCCCTTTGAAGGCCGCAACGTTCCCGCTATTCTTGCTCAGCAGGTGTCGCACGCACCTCCATCGCTGCGCGTGTTGCGCCCGGAGGTTCCCGAAAAACTTGCGGCCGTTGTGCGAACGTGTTTGGAAAAAGCACCTGACAATCGCGTTAACAGCGGAGACGAGCTGGCAACGGCCGTCGGTGAGGTTCGCGGCCGCGACCTACGTGCACCTCCGCTCTTGCGAAGCTTTGTACGCAACGCCGAAATATCTACCATGGTCGTGTTTGCGATTGCGTTGGCCGGTGAACTGAGCGCAGGATCGAGCGGCGTAACGGTCAATTTTGGCGGACCAGGAATCGTCGGGACGATTCTTATCGTGCAGCTCGTTCTCGTTGCGCGACGTCTCCTCCGCGAAGGATATTCCTTCAACGACATACGCGCCGCGCTTCTGGCGGAAGCTAGGGTACAGGAGGAAGAAGCCGAGGCTATCCTCAAAGGACGTTGGCTTCGCAAGCTCGACGGGATGTGGCACCGTTTGTGGGCGGGTCGTTTTGGTCGATGGTTTTTTAAGGTAGCCGGCACCGGTGTGCGGCCCCCTGAACGCCCCGCGCAACCCTCCACCGACGCAACGGAATTTGTGCTTGGTCGATCCGCCATTGATGCGTTTCGCGCATTACCTGATGGGGATCGGACAAGGATGCAGGGCGTGCCGCGTGTCATCGAGAATCTCGAGCATCGTGCAAAACGGCTCAGACTTGGCGGCAATACCGGCGGCGAGCTGACGGCCACCGTTGCGGCCCTCGAGAAGCTGAGGATCGCCATGCTTCGGCTGCAAGCCGGGGAGGGGTCGATCAACGATCTCACGATGCAACTGGAACGTGCGCGGGCCATCGGTCAGGCCATTGACCATCACGTTGAGGCAAGCGACGACGTTGCTGCCATCGCGGATACTCCGGTGTGACGTTTGTCTGGTTGGGTGCGAGAGTTCAAAGCAACAGGAGAAAGACCCGAGTGTTTTTGAAAATAGTGGAGAGATAAATGTTTTTCCGGCAAATGACGGACGATAAGCTTGCGCAGTATGCCTACCTGGTAGGATGTCAAAAAACCGGTGAGGCGTTGTTGATCGATCCGGAGCGAGACATTGATCGATATATCGATGTTGCTGGCGAGAACGATTTACAAATCGTGGCGGTTACTGAAACACACATCCACGCGGACTTCCTTTCAGGTTGTCGCGAATTTGCCGAGCGATGCGGGGTTCGTGTCTATCTATCCGACGAAGGCGGCACTGATTGGAAGTATCAATGGGCCCACGAGTACGATGCCCAACTTCTGCGACATGGAGATGTATTTAGCGTTGGCAACATTGATTTCAAGGCGGTGCACACACCGGGACATACGCCGGAGCATCTGAGCTTCATGATCACCGATCGTGGTGGCGGGGCCGACCAGCCGATGGGCATCGCGAGTGGGGACTTTGTCTTCGTCAACGATTTGGGTAGGCCGGATCTGCTCGAATCCGCGGCGGGTCACGTCGGCGCCATGCGTCCATCGGCAGAACGTTTGTACCGATCCGCGCTGCAGTTTCTCGATTATCCCGATTACCTCCAGGTGTGGCCGGGGCACGGCGCTGGAAGCGCCTGTGGGAAAGCGCTGGGTGCGGTTCCCGAAACAACCGTTGGTTACGAGCGGCGGTTCAGTCCGGCGCTCAAAGCGACCCAAGAAGGCGAAAGCCACTTCATTGATTTCATTTTGAGCGGCCAACCGGAACCACCGCTCTATTTCGCTCGAATGAAGACCCTGAATCGGATGGGGCCGCCCGTGTTGGGAAGTCTTCCCACACCGCGTCCGTTCAGTTCCGTAGAAGTGGCAAAGATCGTCGCTGATCGGGCCGTAACTATACTCGACACGCGCCCCGACCGGGACAGTTTTTTTCGTGGCCACCTTCCGGGATCCCTTTTGTCGTCTCACAACAAGACATTCCCTACGATTGTCGGTTCCTACGCGGATCCGGAAAAGGAGATCCTCCTCGTTGGTAATGAAGAAACCGTTGATCAGATTGTTCGGGATCTCGTGCGGATCGGCTACGATCACGTGCTGGGATATGTCTCGCTCGACGTGTTCGAACAGTATCAGCGTGACGGTGGTCGGATGGACACGATCGAGTCAATCGATATGGCGGAATTTGAACGGCGCGTCGCTGACCATCGTCATACCATACTCGACGTACGTCGGCAAACGGAATTCGCCGAAAGGAAAATTGTTGGCGCGCAAAATATTGCGCATACTCGTCTCGCCGCACGTGTAAACGAAG
>JAZDDD010000160.1:0-2330 GCA_036679545.1 Gemmatimonadota bacterium
GCACTCGATGTGCTCGTGCTTGGCGTACCCCGATGGGCGTGGGCTTTGTTTCTGGTTTTCCCCCCTTCGCTTGCTTTGGTCGCCAACCGTTTTGTCCGGTGGCGCAAGGCTGTCGCGGTGTCGTCCACGCCACTGTCGGCCGAGCGTTCCGTCTTGCACGGTCCCGCGAAAGATTTTCAAAAGGCGTTGTCAGCACTTGTTCCGGAATGTTCAACGTTAAACCGAGAGTGGTTAACCGCGGCACTCGAGGCGTCCGGTGTTGAGATTCCGCTTGCGGCGCAGGCCGCACGGGTGCGTGATCGGATTCGCCAGTCGGCGTACGGTCCACCGTACGGCATTGACGCGGACGAATTAAGCGCGGAAATCAGGGAAGTGTTGCGTGCGTTGCCGGGTAGAACCGAAAGGGCCGGGGGATTTGTCAGTTTGACGGTGCTGATCGTGTTCGTGTTCGCAGGAGTGGTGTCGGCGTCAGCAACGCAGGTAATCACGGCGGAGCAAATCTATGTGGCTGGTGGGTACCGGCAAGCGGCGGACAGTTTTAGCATACGTGTTGCGTCGGAACCGGGTGAGGCGGCGCACTGGCAAAATCTCGGATTGGCTTTGCATGCCTCGGGTGAGGTTTCCGGGGCCCGTGCCGCGTGGATAAGGGCCGCGCGCATGTCGCCGCGAAACGACAATGTGCGGTTGGCGCGGCAGCAACTTTCCCGACTCGATCCCGAATCGCGGCGTCTCGCGTGGGTATCACCAATCACCGTGGCGGAGGCCGCCATTGTCGGAGCAGGACTTTGGATCTTTGGTTGGATTGTGTACCTATTCCGGAAACGAACCGTCGCAGTCGGTATCCTTGCCGTTTCGGCCATTGCACTGGGTTACAGTGTGTTCGTGAGTGAAGCATACGCCCTCGAAGGTGGTCTTGTCCTGCGGTCCAATACATCGCTTCGCGCGGCACCTTACGGGCCGGCACCAGCCCTACGGATCCTCCGCGAGGATACGATGGTTCGTGTCCTGCGTTCGGAAGGTGCGTGGATCTTCGTTGAACGAGGTCAGTCGCGAGGTTGGTTATTGACCACTGAGGTGGCGCGGATCTAGACGTGGGCCGAATTGCTATCCTGCCTGACGCGGTTGCCGATCAGATTGCCGCGGGAGAGGTAGTCGAACGACCGGGTTCGGTTGTTAAGGAACTTGTCGAGAACGCATTGGATGCACATGCAACACATGTCTCCGTTGCCCTCGAGTCGGGTGGCGCACGTACCATAACCGTTGCGGATAACGGTCATGGGATGTCACGAGAGGACGCTATCCTGGCATTGGATCGTCATGCCACAAGCAAGGTCCGTACAGCCGCGGACCTTATTGGTATTGCCACATACGGATTTCGCGGCGAAGCATTGCCCTCCATAGCCTCAATTTCCAAATTCGTGTTAGAAACTGCCGAAGCAAGCGCTGCAACGGCAACGCGTGTGTCGGTCGAAGGTGGACGCGTGTTGCATGTGGAGGAGTCCGCGCGACAGGCGGGAACGACGGTGACGGTAAATCGTTTGTTTTTTAACGCGCCCGCGCGAAGGAAGTTCCTACGGAGCCAAGCGGCCGAAACACGGGCGGCGTCGCAAATGGTGACGTGGTTGGCTATGACACGGCCCGACGTTGCGTTTGCGTTGGTGAGTGATGGACGTTCCCTGATTGAAACAGGAGCAACTGAGAATCCAATCGACCGACTCGCGTCATTGTTTGGCAATGCCCTTATTTCGACCCTTATCCCCGTGCAACACGTGAATGGTACGATTTCAGTGAAGGGCTTTGTTCAACGCCCCGCCGACGCGAAACCGGCTGGTCGGCGTGCACACCTTTTTGTAAACGGTCGTCCGTTCAAGGATCCTTTCCTTGTTCGGGCCGCCGAAGCGGGTTATCGCGCAACGATTCATCCCGGGTCGCGTCCCACCATGTTTCTTTGGCTGGATCTCCCCGGTGACATGGTCGATGTCAACGTGCACCCTGCAAAACTTGAAGTGCGGTTCCGTGAGCGGCGGTTGGTTGAGCACGTAGTGGTCGAAGCCGTGCGTCTTTCACTTGGACACATGGAATCTGCGGCTGATGTGCGGCCGCCTCGAGTCTGGTCCACACCGTCACACGTTGATGTTGGTGTGGATGAGTCGTCCTCAGGAGAACGGCAGGTACCGGGGCCATCTTTGTTTACGGGCACCCCCGACAGCTCGGCCGTGACACGCGTCGTTCCGAACGTAGACACGACCAAATCGATCCTTCAAGTATTCGAGACATATTTGTTGTTTGAAACACCGGATGGTGTTGCCATCGTCGATCAACACTCGGCA
>JAZDDD010000161.1:0-2318 GCA_036679545.1 Gemmatimonadota bacterium
ACCTCGCCGCTTGTGCGATCGATCCGGACAATCCGATCGCCGGCGAAGTCCGCGACGATGAGACTGCCATCCAACGCAACGTCGATCCCAACCGGGGCACTCCCGTCGGGCATCACGTGCAACTCTTTTCGGAATGCGCCCGTCTCAGAGTCGTATTCCAAGACCTGCCTCGTGATCGCACTAGTGACGTACAAGCTCCCGTCGTCGGTGAACACCAGATCTGAAGGGAAGCGGAGGCCGCCCTCGATGAACACGTTGGACGTGCCGTCGTCCAGATCGACCCGGACGATCTGATCCTTGCCCGCGTTAGCCACGTACAGCGCGCCGTCAGGCCCAAAGCGGAGCCCGATCGGCACACGGAGTCCATCCAGGACAACACCGCGAAACGCACCCGTTTCTCCATCATAACGCAGCACGTGGTGATCCGCGCCGGAACTCACGAAGAGATCCCCGTTCGGTCCGAAGACCGAACCGTCATCGATTGGAACAAACTTATCTTCCCTGAGCGGTGACAACGGGGCACATCATTGCATTTTCACGGAACCAGCAGGCGTTGTTACAAACTCTGTGACAATTCTGATCACCTCGCCCTTTTGGACTGGGTGTCGTAATCGTATTGTTGCTATTACCGCCATCCGTCAGCGTAACGCATAGGCCGGTGAGAGCGCTCTCCGCCTGTCAGGAAACGCGTATGACATGCCATCCCCCCTCATGCAAGAATGTGAGTTGTGCGAGAAAAGAACAGTTGGAAATCGGATGAGATCCGATTCCAACAAAGATCCCGTGAATTTCTCATCTGATTCGCCAAGTCAGGAACTGGTTCGCTGGTGCTCGACTGTTACAAGAAGACACGGTCGAGACCGGTGACGGCAGGGATCGTTGTCGACCCTTGCCGGCGTACCGGTCGCCGGAGACGCAGTACCTAACGAGATGTCATTCAGATTCATATCGCGAGAGAGATTTGCCTCCTGATTTCCGCCGGCCACTCCCGACTAGCCTAGCCACCACGCTCATGCCGCCCCATCTTGTGGCCGAAGACGCGTGACGTGCGCGCCGATTGAAAACGAAAGGCTTTGGTCCCTCATGTCGATGACGCGGTTGAATCGTACGCAACTGGTAACACAGCCACTCGTGGCATGCCTTTTCGCATCAGCTCTAGCTTGCTCCGGTGGCGGAGACGCCGCCCCCCAACCGTCAGCTCCCCCGACAGGGGCGTATGAAAACTTCTCATCAGAAGAACTGGTGCGGGTTTTCAGTCTGCGAGAACACGATACACCTGTGCGCGACGTACCCGGGTGGTCTCCCCCCGAGAAAGTTGTAGTGGTCGTTCCCGAGGAATGGGATCGACGCGAAGAACGCATGGCTTTCCTGCAGACCGTGGCACCCGGGGTCGAACTGATCCCCGTCAGGAACCGACAGGATGCTGTCGATCGAGGTGTGTTGGCCAACGCCCAGGCAGTACTCGGACTTGGGTGCGCCGCGAGTACGGTTTCAGCGATCGGTCCGGAGGTCCGCTGGATTCAGTCGGGTAGTGTGGGCGTCGCAGGATGCTTCACAAGCGGCACACCGCCGGGCGAGACCAACAGGATTCTCCGCGAACGAAACATCGTGGCCACATCAATACGGGGGATGACCGCGCGCGCCATCGCACAACATTCCCTAACAACGATGCTGGCGTTGATCGGCGGTATGGATATTCACGAGGAGAGACAGGGAAACCACGTTTGGGGGAGAACACAGACAGATGTGGTGAAGGACAAGAATCTCGATATGGAATTCCAGGATCACACATTGTTAGTTGTCGGACTCGGCAGTTTGGGCACAGAAGTGGGTCGACTCGCGCACGCGCTGGGGATGCGAGTGATTGCGACGCGGAACACCAGCAGATCGGGACCGGCGTTCGTCGACTACGTGGGCCTTTCCCATGAGATGTACGAACTCGCCGGCGAGGCCGACGTGGTGTTCGCTTCGGTACCAAACACACCCGATACCCAAGAGATGTTCGATGCTGAATTCTTTGACGCGATGAAGGAGACCGCATATTTCGTCAGCATCGTGCGACTACCCGTCGTGAACTGGGATGACTTGAAGGAGGCGCTCAGATCAGGGTCGATCGCGGGGTTTGGGACGGACGACTTACCTCAGGACGACTTCGAGCTTTGGGACATGCCACGAGTCATCGTAACGCCGCACATCTCGGACTACTCCAATCGGTATCGCGACAATCAGTTTCTTCTCTATCGCGAAAATCTGCGCCGTTACGTCACAGGCGATAGAATGTTAAATGTCGTTGACCTTCAGCGTGGATACTGAAGAAG
>JAZDDD010000162.1:0-3644 GCA_036679545.1 Gemmatimonadota bacterium
GAGCAAGACTATCTTTTCAAAACGGTAGACGGCGAAGAGACACTCTCGGGCCTTTTCGTCGGCAAACGTCAATTGATCGTGTATCATTTCATGTACGGACCTGATTGGGAAGAAGGTTGTCCCAGCTGTTCATTTTGGGCCGACAACTTCAACGGCATCGACATGCACCTTGC
The DNA here is from genome assembly GCA_036679545.1 of Gemmatimonadota bacterium. Classification (GTDB taxonomy): domain Bacteria; phylum Gemmatimonadota; class Gemmatimonadetes; order Gemmatimonadales; family GWC2-71-9; genus JAZDDC01. Next base: position 174 of record JAZDDD010000162.1, read on the forward strand.
ACATCGTGACACGGCATTTGTTGTGATTTCCAACGCCCCCGTTGAAAAACTACAGGCCTATCGACGACGCATGGGTTGGAGCTTTGTCTGGGTATCCTCCATGGGGTCCGACTTCAATCGTGACTACCACGTCTCGTTTACAAAAGACGAGCTGGATTCTGGCCAAACTGAATACAACTTCGACAAGAAGCCATTTCCAAGCACCGAAGCTCCCGGGGTCAGCGTGTTCATAAAAACCGATGACGGCCAGATCGCGCACTCATACTCCACGTACGCGCGTGGCTTGGACATAATCAACGGTGCGTATCATATCCTGGATCTCACGCCAAAAGGTCGAGACGAGGCGGAGCTTCCGTATACGCAGGCGTGGGTGAAACGGAGAGACGAGTACTGATCAACATTCAACGCTCAACATTCAGCATTCAACACTCAGCATCAACGTTTGACGTTTAATGTTCAATGTTTACGTTCGACGTTCGACGTTCAACATTTACGTTCTAGTAGTTGGTTGCCGGGAGGCGGTTTGGGATGCTTTTGGCGTGGATGGCCACCAGTTGTTCGCACTCGTTTGACAGGTCGTCCAATTTAACGGGGCTTGGCTTTGTGCGGGCGGCGATATGGAGCCAGGTCCGTGCTTCCTTTAGTTCCTTGAGGCCCATTCTCATTTTGTGGATGAAGTCTCGTTTTGACTCCGCACTCTGCGCCTCGGAGTGATGGGCGGCCGGAGCGGTCGCGGAGCGGATCAACTGTCCACTGATATGACTCCCAAGTTGGTCCGCGGGAAACCGGCGCACAATGTTCGTGACGGCCACGGCAAAGTCGATGAGCCTGTCATTGAGATCGAACGCCGGTCTGGTAGCCATCCGCCACTCTAACCCACCACAACGATCAAAGATGGATCAGAAAAAGCCAAAACCATCCCAAAAAGCCGTCCCTTGAACGTTCAAAGGATGAGCGTTGATGCTGAGAGTTGAGCGTTGAATGTTGAAAGTTGAGTGTTGAGTTCCCGCTAACAACGTTACCTTCACCTGATCGTTCTTTCGTGACTTCAACCATGAGTGCCCCATGGACTTGATAGGCCTTCTTGGAATCCCCACCGTGGTCGGCGCTGTGGTGACCGTTGCTTTCCTTATATTCTTGCTCACGTACGTTCCGGTCCGTCTTTGGATCGCCGCGCTGGCCTCAGGCGTGAGTGTGGGATTGGGTACCCTCGTGGGTATGCGTCTCCGAAAGGTCCCGCCGCACCGGATTGTCGATCCGCAAATCAATGCGACGAAAGCCGGGTTGCGTCTTAGCCTTCAGGAATTGGAAGCGCACTACCTGTCCGGTGGGAACGTCGATAGGGTTGTGCAGGCGCTGATTTCCGCAGATAAGGCGGGTATTGACCTACACTTTCAACAGGCCGCGGCAATCGATCTTGCGGGCCGAGATGTTCACGAGGCGGTTCAGGTGTCTGTGAATCCGAAGGTGATTGCTACGCCCAAGGTGTCAGCCATGGCAAAAGATGGGATTCAGATGATTGCCACAGCCCGAGTCACGATCCGCGCAAATATTCAGCGTCTTGTGGGTGGTGCAGGAGAGGAGACAATTCTTGCCCGCGTGGGCGAGGGGATTGTATCGACGATTGGATCATCTGAGACACACAAAACAGTTTTGGAGAGCCCACAGGCCATTACCGAAACTGTTTTGGCCAGAGGTCTCGATGCGGGCACGGCATACGAGATACTATCGATTGACATTGCCGACGTTGATGTAGGTAGGAATATCGGTGCCGAGTTGCAGACAGACCAAGCCGAAGCGGACAAAAGGATTGCCCAAGCGAAGGCCGAGGAGCGTCGCGCCATGGCCGTGGCGACCGAGCAAGAGATGAAGGCGCGTATCCAGGCCATGAAAGCGAAAGTAGTCGAAGCTCAGGCGAAAATTCCGCTAGCAATGGCCGAAGCGTTTCGTGCTGGAAACCTGAATTTCTGAGATCGGTTAGTTGATCTTTGAAGTTTCGAATCGGTTGTTGCCGTTTACTGAAACTGCTCACTTGTCGCCGCGACTTCCGCAGCCTCTTCGTCTTCCGTGTCGAGATTATTCCAGTGCATCAATGTGTTGAATACTAACGCATAGCTACCCAGCGTTTCACCGCGCCAGAATGGGTTGAAGCTAAACATGATGATGTGTCCTTCACCCAGCGGAGCGTCGATCAACGCCGGCGCGTTCGCCAGGAGTTCTGGATTCCTCACTCCACCGCTGATGAGTAACTCATCGACGTCACTCGAGAAACGTGTGATCGTTCTTGCTCGTGTGGCCACGTTGCCGCCACTAGACCTGGGTGTTTGCGGGTCATCCTCATCCTCATGCTCTGCTCGGAAGGCCTCGACCCCAGCCGCGCCGAGATCTCTGGATCGGCCCTGTACGATATCGTCGTCGCCGGCCCCGCCACGACCGGTCCGCCTAGCGGTAGTACTACCGTCGCTTCCGGCATCGCCTGTTGTGCGGCCGCCAAATCCACCAAACCTGCGGTTCCCGCCACTGTCCATGGCGAAGACGGGGCCTGTGTTGAAGTACACGCCAAGTTCCTCACCATATCCATAGACTATTGGACTTTGTTGGTCGCTGATGTTGGTGCGGAACACGCCACCCCGCGCCCACAAGTCAGATGTGTTTCGGATTCTCACGCCCTGTGCAAGACCGAAATGGACGGGGAGAGACGCACTGCTCGTTAACGTTAAGAAGACACCGCCAGCTTCCACGAATTTGTGCAGATTGACGACACCCGCCAGCTCCAGACCGCCGCGCATGTCGTCGGTTTCATCGTTGAACCCCAGATTCGGTGTGAGTTCGCTTCGCTTCCACGGGATGGGTTTGTCTCCGGTTACACCGCGTGTGATTGATAGGGCATTCAACGACGTGGGGCCCATCACGATTACATCGTACTTCGAGCGTAGATTGAGTTCGTCACGAATCTCGTGAACGGAAACGTAGTCGTAGGGAACGCCGAATTCGTCGAGACCAATCCGTAGCCACCCTTCGGACTGTGTGGTAGTCCACGTATGCACAACGGCAATCCGCGGTGTTTCTACATTGTGTGTTGCGACATCGGGCATGTCGGATACGCCGACTGCGGTGAAACCATATGCTCGGCCCGCAGCCTCAAGGGTGTCAGCCAGTCCTTCTCGATCCGCATGCACGATGAATGTGCCTGCATTGTAATCGTCTCCATCGACGGAGAATCCGATTTCTGCAGCATCAATGCGTAGGTTTGGGTTGGCAAATCTGAACGTCGTCAGCCGATTGTCTGCGTTGTAGTTGATCAAAAACACGTTGGCATTGCGGCGGTTTTCGATACCACCGTCTTCCGTGATTGGGTCTGATACCATCTGCATCTGCGTCGAAAGTATTTCTGGGTCCTCAATGCGGACGGTCTCAACGTCGAACAACGGTCCTAGCGTCCAACCCACGTCGTCGTACGGGCGCGGATCG
>JAZDDD010000163.1:0-2088 GCA_036679545.1 Gemmatimonadota bacterium
AACCCCGTAGCGCCGCCGGTAATGAGAGCAACTCGCGCTCTCTTCGATGCATCTTCGACTCGTTGGCGTTCGGGTTGTTCGGCGAGCATTGATCCGGAGGGTCGATCTCGCCCAGCAGCACTCCAAGACCAGTAGTCCGACAACGGTGCGACCGTATCCTTTTAGAAAACGTTTAAGAACGTAGTGCTGCGATTGGAGGAGGGTAAGGGGTTGGATGGCTCGGTCAGTTCACAATGGCGTGACACTCCTCGTCGGTGAATGTGTGGTCCGCCACCTTCGCGGCTTGAAACAAACGATCGCACAAAGCCTCGTCTGCGGGGTCGTAACCATGCTCTTCTAACCAGCAACGAACATTCGACAAACCCGATACCGGAGAAACGTCAATACGCTGCGATGCGCCAAATATCCCAGCAGGGACGCTCGAGTAGATGCGATCCGCAAGCCACGCATCGCCTTTGCGACGCGCTTTGATGATCGCTGCCGCATGCACACCGGTGGCCGTTCGAAACGCGTCCGACCCTACCACGGGGTAATTCGCAGGTACCGGCCCGCCAATGGTCTTGGCAACCAACTCGCAATATTCGCGCAGACGCGACACATCGTGGGAGTGTGCGCCCAACAAGAAGAGGTTCACAATCAAGATGTCCATCTCGGCATTGCCAACGCGCTCGCCCACACCTAACGCGGTTGCATGGACTCGATCGACACCGGCTTCAATGGCGGCCAGACAGTTCACCACCCCCATCCCACGATCCCGATGCCCGTGCCAGTCAATTTTCACCGCTTCGCCCGACGGTTCCACTATTTCTTTCTTAGCAAACCGCACAAGATTGGCGACACCTCGAGGTGTGGCGTGGCCGACCGTGTCAGCCAGACAAATTCGTCTTGCACCGCAACGGATGGCAGTACCGTACAAGGCTTTCAACGTCTCGGGCAACGCGCGGGTTGTGTCTTCGGTCACGTACATGACCGGCAACCCTTCCTTCACCGCATAGGTTACCGCCTCCTCCGACACGCGGAGCATTCGATCGAGTGTCCAGTCTTCGGCATACTGACGGATGGGTGATGAACCGATAAACGTTGCGGCCTCGATGGGATGGCCGACTTCCTGTGACACCCGCACAATGGGTTCGATGTCCGCTATGACTGTCCGCGCCGCACAGTTGGGTTGAATGGGAAGTTTTTGATCGACGATTTCTTTGGCGAGATGCCGAACCGATTCTACAACGCGCGCACCCGCGCCCGGCAAACCGATGTTCGCCGCCACAATACCAAGATCCGCCATGAGGTGCAGAAGCTGCAGCTTGTCCTCAATCGGCGGATCGGTAGCTGATGGGGATTGCAGCCCGTCACGAAGTGTTTCGTCGTTGAGATCGACCGCCGCATTCGACCAATCGAAATCGCCTTCGATATTCCAATCGTGAATCAGGGTTGATTCGTCCATCGGACCGATGCTGGATGTGAAAGCAATATTGACTCGTTATTTGGCTACTGCGGCCTCGTCATGAGTAACGACCATGCCCTCGAGTGTCTCGCCACGAATCGTAACATCGTCGCCCACCAAAGTATGCTCCACCGTTGATCCGGTGATCTCCGCGTCTCGACCAACGATGGTGTGTCTCACGGTGCTATCGACGATCCGGGCGCCCCTCTCTACCGTAACATTGGGCCCGACGACGCAGTTTGCCAACGTCGTACCGGTCTCAATGCGAACCGGACCAACCACAATAACCCCTTCCGGTACATCGGACGGGTACATGCCGCGACCGTTTGTTAACAGATGATTGTTGGTTTCGAGAAGAGTATCCACCTTGCCACAGTCGTACCAACCACCGACTTCAGCCGTTCGAATTTTTCTGCCACGATCGATCATGTGTTGGAACGAATCCGTGAGGTACCATTCGCCGTTTTTCGGATCGGTGGCCAACGTTGCGTTAACCCCCTCCTTCAGTGCCTCCCAATCACGGATATAATAGAGCCCGATATTTGCGAGTTTCGAGATGGGTTCGGACGGCTTTTCAACGATCCGTGTCATGTTACCGTCTTCATCAGTTACGATCACTCCGAACCGTTGATAATCCTCAACTT
>JAZDDD010000164.1:0-4760 GCA_036679545.1 Gemmatimonadota bacterium
GATCGTGGTCGGGTACACGGGATCTTTGCGTGTTGTGATGGCCGTGATGTTTACCGCAGGGTAATCGTCCGCGAGTGAATAAAAACCGGTGTGGTCGCCGAACGGCCCCTCCAAAACCAACGGTTCGGCCGGATCGATGTACCCCTCAATGACAATGTCAGCCTCGGCGGGTACGAAGAGATCGTTTGTGACGGCTTTCGCCAGTTTGACAGGTTTTCTCCTGAGAAATCCGGCAAAAATGTACTCATCGATGTTAGGTGGCAACGGTGCGGATGCAGAATACGTCGATGCGGCATCGCCACCCAACGCAATCGCCACCGGCATCTTTTCACCGCGTGCGGCCATGTCGCGCCAGTGCGCAGCTCCAACTTTGTGACGCTGCCAATGCATCGCTAAACGCGAAGGTCCCAATACCTGCACACGATACAACATTCCGGACACCCGTTCGCGGATCGACACTGATAACTTGAGGCAATGTGATGTACGCACCACCGTCACCGGGCCAACAGGTAATGTTTGGAAGTTTGGTAACGTCGGCTTCGCTGCCCTCGAGAATAACGTGTTGGCAAGCGGGTTTTCCCGACTTCATGGTTTTGGGTGGAAATTTTGCGATTTCTGCAACGCGAGACAGTGTCTTGAGTTTTTCTCTTATGCCTTCTGGCACTTTTGTCTGCAACAATTGAGAAATTCGATCACCAATCACGTCGAGATTCTCAACACCCAAGGCCATCTCCATACGACGCATCGAGCCAAAGAGATTTATGCCCAATGGGATGTCCGCGATCTTACCGTTTTGCAACACAGGTTGTTCGAACAGCAGAGCCGGACCACCCCCCGCACTCTTCATGCACCGATCGGCGATTTCGGTCACCTCACGAACCACGGACACTGGCTTCTGAATTCGTACCAGTTCACCGGCATCTTCGAGTTGACCTACGAACTCCTTTAAACTGTCAACGATCATTGCCGTACACCCCAAAATAACGTCGCGATGCCGAGTGTTAGGGGTTTGAATTGCACGTGTTGGAATCCCGCGCTGGCCATCATTGCCCCAAAACGTTCCGGGGAGGGGAAACCTTCCACCGAGGCCGGGAGGTAGCGGTAGGCTGAGTTGTGGTTGGAAACGAGTCTCCCAACGAGGGGAAGGATGTGATGAAAATAGAAACGAAACAGGAAACGAAGTGGCCACCGGGGATTGTCAGCAAACTCCAATACGACAAGCTTGGCACCGGGTTTGAGTATACGGGCCATCTCCAGAAGCCCGGCCTCAATATCCGCCAAATTGCGCACGCCAAACCCCACGGTGCAGCCGTCGAACTCATTTGATCCGAAAGGCAGGTCCAGGGCGTCGGCACCCACCGGCCGTACTCGCTCCGATTTGTGAACCCCTCGTCGAAGCATTGGGACCACAAAGTCGGCTCCAATGACCCTTCCATTAAATTGGGCTTGATTTGCCAGCTCGGCGGCCAAATCTAGAGTGCCGGCGCAGAGATCCAGGAACAAACCGTCCCGTCTGCTTTTCCACCCGAGTACGGCAACCGCACGGCGCCGCCAGCGCCGATCAATATTGAGGCTGAGTACGTGATTGAGGAGATCATAGCGCGGAGCAATCGCGGTGAACATGGACTTGACGTACGACCGCTTATCGTCACCACGCGGAGGGGCATACCCCTCTTGCGCCACCGTCATAGGCGCCAAAGATACTGGTGCGCTTGAACTTGCCGCAAGGTGGTGCATTGTGAAACAGAGGCGTTCAATCGAGCGTAGGGGTCCATACAACACCATATGACCATACCCTCTGAAGACTTTTCGACTGCCACCGATCAGGAGGTGGTTGCTCGTGCCTGCCACGGGCACGAGGACGCCTACCGGGAACTGCTCAGCAGATACGAACGGCCGGTGTTCTCGTTGATATACCGCATGGTGCGTGATCGCGAACGCGCTGAGGATCTCTGTCAAGACACTTTTATCAAGGTCTTAAACGCACTCGCATCCTACCGGCCTGAATACAAGTTTTCGTCTTGGATTTTTAAAATCGCGAACAACGCGGCAATCGATAATCTCCGAAAAAAACAACTGGACACGCTTTCGCTCGACGGGGCGCCCGATGCGGTGACGCAAGAGCGCAAAGAAGGAACCTCATTACAGCTCGCGGACACAACTGAATCTCCATTGGACGAATTGGAGGCGCGCGAGTTGGGCGGACAGATTGAGGAAGCCATCGGTAAACTCCGACCGGAGTACCGTGCATGCATTTTACTCCGCCACGTTGATGGCCGACCTTATGAGGAAATCGCTGAGATGTTGGACCTGCCACTCGGCACGGTGAAGACGTATATCCACCGCGCCCGTGGGGAGTTACGTACAACGCTGGAACAGCATCGTTGAAACTCTTTGGGGATTTCCGCGTATAGGGAAGAGCGTTACGACAACGCACAACGAGTGGAAACGGCTCCCAGAAGCCACGAGGAAGCCATCCAAGCAGGGTTAAAATTTCCACAAACACAATACGTTCTTGAACTTTAATTTCCTGGTGGGATAGATCAGGTGACGCAGCTCACACCACATGAAGAAGATCCGGTTGTACACGGACTATTGGCAAACCTGTCGCAGTATTCGCCGCGTCCGGGGTTTTCTGACCGTGTCATGAGCCACGTGTGGCGCCCCGCGCCAACATGGCTTCAAAAGCTTTCGCACGTCTACAGTACGGCATTTAGCCGAAAACGTGTGTGGGCGGTCGTGGGTGGTCTCGCTGCCACGTCGGCGGTAACGATGGTCGCCGCCGCGGTCGCCGCGGTCCAAAACTGGGTTCACATCGAAACCGCTTGGTCGGTCGCAATGAAAGTGGCCGTTGACCTATGGCAGTTTGGCGTGCAGTCAACAGCAGGACTCACGGTTGCCGCAATGCGTTGGATCGAACTACTCGCTGTCGATCTATCAATGGTTATGGCGTTGTCGTTAACGTCCACGTTGGTGGTTGGTTTGAGTGGATTCGGTCTGCATCGGACAATTCGTCAATATCGCAATGAGAGGATACCAGTTCATGCGCGTCGGTAAGAAAAAACTCGCGCTCGCCGCCGCATGGAGCGGGTTAACGTTCATGATGGTAGTCGGTGCAACCGCACAGGAAAACGAGGTTGTTGCACACGGTGTCTCCGTGACTGGAACGGGAGCAACAGTCACGTTGGAGTTGGCTGACGGGCAAGAAGTGTCATTGTCACTTGGCAACGGCATACTGATGCTCAACGGTGCCGAGGTTGCCGAGTATGAAATTGGCTCTGAGATAGAAGAGGCATGGCGGGAGACATTGTTGCAGGCTGGCAAACTCAGCACGCCGGAACTCTTAGAAGCAATCAGTGAATGGGAAAGCAGTGACGTTGATATCAAACGCGCACTTTCGAACACCATTGATCAACTTCGCAGTTCGGCTCTCGCAACGTCCGCCACGGCGGAAATGGCACTCGCACAAGCGCAGACGGCACTCGCACAAGCGGAGATGACGCTTGAGGGGGCAGACATCGCCCGCATTATGGATGCCGAACGCATGGCACTTCAAGTTCCACAACACCTCGAGCGACTCGACGAATTGGTTATCGACCTGAGCCAACTCGGTGGCAGCCAACGCGGGCTAGCACTTCAATTGGACGATGTTCGAGAGCAGCTCGAACAAGTCAATAACTTGGGATTACAAGTTGAGGATGCACGTATCCACATTGGGGACATCACGGTGCCCCGGGGTCGCACAATCGAAAACGATCTCATCGTGCTAGCGGGAGACGTTTCAATATTCGGAAATGTAGAAGGCAACGTAATAGCGTTGGACGGCGATGTGATTCTTCATCGTGGCAGCTCCGTGGCCAAAGACATCGTAACCGTGAATGGTCGCGTTACGCGTGGCGGTGGCACCATCGGGGGACGCGTTCGGTCGGACGATCTGAACCTCAGACTACGCCGCGCGTTGGAACCACCCAAGTCGCGTCTTGTGTCACCGGTCAGCAATGGAACCAGCATCGCGTCCTTGATCGGCATGTTCGTCGCGCTCAGCTGTATCGGGTTTGGCTTCACATTTTTCGGGCCACGGCAACTGGACGTCGTTTCCGATACGGTGAGTGAATCGTTTGGCAAGTCATTCTTTGCTGGACTCTTTGCCACTCCATTGGTTCCTGCCGCATTCGTCACGATGATCATCGGCCTCGCCTTGACTATCGTCGGCATCCTTCTCATACCGTTTGCAATCGTGGGTGGGATCTTAGCCATCATGGCAGCGGCCACCGGGGGTTACCTCGCGGTCGCGAAGTCAGTCGGCTCGACATATTTGAATCGGCGTATGGCACAAGGTCATGCAGTCACCGCAACTCCGTACAAGAGCTTAGTGATCGGGTTGGTAGGTTTGATGGCCATTTGGTTGCCGGCCGCCACACTCGGCTGGATACCCGTTATGGGACCGGCGCTTGCCATGCTAGCAGCCATCTTTACCTGGGTCATGGCGACCGCCGGGTTTGGAGCTGCAATTCTTTCCCGCGCCGGCATCCGCGCAACGTTCGCCAATTCGCGAAGCGCATCGTCGTTGACGGACGAACACTACTGGCAAATGGACACTGGTTCACATTCCATTCCGCCACGGACGTACCGACGGTCTGAGTAGGTGAAAGCCAAAGAGTTGGTCACCGCCACAGCGTTCGCCGCCACGTTGGCGAGCGCTGCGACTGCGCAGAGTCTCGAAACCTTAGCGGCCTCGCGTGAGTATCGCGGTGAAGAAG
>JAZDDD010000165.1:0-2706 GCA_036679545.1 Gemmatimonadota bacterium
ATTCAGCGATACAATTACGCACACGCTGTCGGAGGATCCACGAGCGTCTTTTCGGGCCCGCCGGATTCGGAGTGCTCTTATGACGGGCGTTGTGGAGCGGTAAGTACCGGTGGGTTCGGTGGCTATCTTGCTCCGGGTAGCTGTCAGTTGCCGAGTGTCGGTCCTAGTCTACCAACGCCCACAACAGTTTCCGACTGCGTGCATCCATCGTCTGGACATTCGCGACACGATACAAATCCCCCGCGACATCTTTGATGACAAAACCTCCGCCGGGTAAATCTCGCGGCCACTCATCGCGTGCCGTCTGAAATTGGCGGGGGCCCTGTTCCGTGATAACCTTCCACGTCCGGACTTCAATCTCCTCTTCGATCTCGAGGACACGGATGATCTCGAGCAAGAAACCTGCGACGGCCAGTGCATCACTCAAGGCAGCTTGCGCCGCCGGGGAGAGTACGCTCGTATCTCGAACCAAGGCAATTTCGTTTCCTTCGTCATCCCGCAACGAGACATATTCGGTTGGTGCCGACCAGGGAAAACATCGGTGAACAGTAACCGGTTTGGTTGGTCCTCCGTTCGACGCCCACAGCCGTCCGTCACTGCGATGCTCCAATATGATCTCAGTCTGCGCGGTTAACATCTGATCAACGGCGACTCCGCTGTCTAGTTGGGTGGCTTTCACTTTGTTTCTCCTGGATTCTTTCGCATTCGTACTCCAACCGCGAGGGTGGTGGTTGAGGCGCTACCTGCCACCCGCGGCCCGCTATTCGCCCGTGCGATTCCGTCCTGCTGTTCACACGAAACAAGCTGGCAGCGGGTAGCGGGCAGCCGCGTAAGCGCTAGACTGCCTTCTGCACTTCCCTCTGCATCATATACAACGTCCGATACGTACTTTCCGGATTAGCCAACAATTCGGCGTGTGTTCCGGACTCCGTTATTTGGCCGCCCTCCACTACTAACAAGCGTGACGCGCGACGTAATGTTGATAACCGGTGCGCAATTGCGAATACTGTGCGCCCCGCGATGAGTCTGTCCATTGCCTCTTGGATACGTGCTTCTGTTTCCGTATCCACGCTACTCGTTGCTTCGTCCAAAATGAGAATCCTTGGATTGCTCAGGATCGCGCGCGCGATGGAAATGCGCTGACGCTCGCCGCCCGAAAGATTCTGCCCGCGTTCCCCAACCATCGTGTCGTATCCGTGTGCAAGACGACAAACGAAGTCATGTGCGTTCGCAGCGCGCGCGGCGTCGATAACGCGGTTGACCTCCGCGTCCGGAACGCCATACCGGATGTTCTCCAGGATGGTCCCGTGAAACAGGTGCGGGTCCTGCAACACCATGCCCACTTGTCTGCGGTAGTGTCCGGTATCCAGTTGCCGCAAATCCACTCCGTCGACACGAATGCCTCCGCCTTGTGGATCGTAGAATCGCGCGATCAAACTGGCGATAGTGGTTTTGCCTCCTCCCGAAGGTCCCACCAACCCAATCATCTCACCCGGTTCGATCTCGAAACTCACACCTCGAATCACGTTTCTGACACCGTCGTAACCGAACGTGACGTTGTCGAATTCCACGCGTCCCTGTACCGGCTCCAGTCGAATTGGTGTTTCCGTGTCAACGATTTCTGGTTCTGTGTCGAGCACCTCAAAAATTCGATGTGCTGACGTCGTCGCGCGATTCAACACCCTTGCCATCTGCCCCACAACTTCGATCGGTGCCACGAACATCGTCATGTAAAGCAAGAACGACACAAACGTTCCGGCCGAGAGGACGGGTGCTTGCGTGTCGGAGCCTATGAGACGCGGTATGGCAAACGCCCAAACAACCACGGTCAAACCGTGGATGGCGAACATCAGACCTGGCCAAAATGTCGTCCACGTCCGGTGGATGCGATTGAAGTCGCGCATTGCATCTACATTTCGTTCGTCGAACCGTTCTTTTTCGCGCTCTTCCTGGTTGAATGCCTTGACGACACGCATTCCGGGAATCGTGTCTGACAAAACGTCGTTCAGACGTGACCACTTTCTCCACGCGCGTGTGAACAAACGGGCCATCCTGCGTCCATGTGCCATGATCAACAGACAGAGCAGGGGTACCGGCAACGTCATGATCAGACCGAGGCGCCAGTCCAGTGCGATGAGGACCGAGCCAAGACCGACCAACATGACCCCGGCCAATGAAACGTCCACTACGCCCAGCGCCAGAAACTCCCACAATCGGTCCGTGTCGGAACTCACACGTGTGATCAGACTCCCCGTTTTCTTGCGCGAATAAAAGCTCAAACTCAACCGTTGCAAATGTTCGTACAGCTGCGTTCGAAGGTCCCGCGCCACAAACTCTCCGAGCACAGACATCAAGCGCAGTCGCACCCAGCCTGCGAGCTGACGAAACACGACGACCAGTGCCATGGCACCAACCGCCATCCACGCCATCGCAAGTAACGCATCGACGCCTGTTGTGCCGTCCTGTGCGGGCCGGATCACGCTATCGATCAAGTATCCAGCGAGGTATGGCGGCACGAGACTTAGCATGGTGACGAATGCCGCTGCGAGCATGCCAGTGATGACACGCCACTTGTATGGCGCCAGATAGCCAAGCAATCGACGTAGTACCGCGACATCATTGGCGGCTACTAGCGCTTGCGCATCTTTGATGGGGCCGGCCACGGTCCGCGCGTATTCGGCGTCAGCCGACCCAGCGTCTCGAAAC
>JAZDDD010000166.1:0-5824 GCA_036679545.1 Gemmatimonadota bacterium
AAGACGTTTGACGAGTACGAGGCAGTGCGGAAAGGATCGCGCTGGAGAACGATCAGCAAACGCGAGCGAAAGATGGAGAGGGAACACGACGTTCGTTTAGCACTATTTACGACGGAGAAATGCGAAAACTGGGCGCCAGTGATCCGCGATCTCGGCGAGGTCCAACAACATTCTTGGTTGCCCGAGCAAGCCGGTGATATGTGGTTCGTTGGAGACGCCCACGTTCGTTTCTGGACCGACGTGTTTAACGCGCAACGGCGAGGCCTGACCACACGCATTTGGGTACTCTATTTCGATGGTAAGCCCGTAACGTTTGACTTTAACCTCGATTCCGGCGGGTGTCGCTATTCCATCGTGGGTAGCTACATCAAAGATGTACACAAGTATGGAACCGGATCGATCCTGATGAAGCATATGGTACGAGACGCCATTGACCGCGGCATTGAAAAGATCGACATGGGCACTGGCAACACCGGCTACAAAACGTTTTGGGGGGCTGAAATGGCAGACGCACTCGTGGATTGGATCGCCTACCCGCCCGGACTTCGTGGGTTGGGCATGTACGGCGCGGCAACCCTTCTCCAGGCCGCGCGTGCGACTCGCAGTCGCTTAGAACAACTCAAGGCTAAACTTTTTGATCGTGCAAAAACCGCCGATTGAGCCGCACTGCCAACAACAGATAGACCGGTACATATTCAACCAGCATCACGATCGGCGGCAGATTCCATACGGCGTCGGCCCTCCAATCCGTGAGGACGTAATAGGAACCAACCACCGTACCGCTCCACGCCAAGGCCCACCACTCCGTCCGCCAAGCCAGGAATGGAATAAGCCATATCACGTACCACGGATGAACGATCGGCGAAACGAGCAATACCGAACCAATCCAAACAACCGCAGCGTCCTCAACTCCGTAGCCTTTAAACCATAACCAGCTCAACAGACCGAGGACGACGGCAGCCAGGAACATACGAGCAAGCGTTTGTCCAACCACACCGTTTACCACCAGGTAAATTGGTCCGTTGAAGTCAAAAGTTTTTGCGAACGTTCCGAGGCTACCGAATGGCGGGAAATCCAAAAACGGCAGATACAACAGGGCGAGTGTGGCGACCGTTCCGAAAACAACAAGCCCGGCGTGCCGACCGGACGAGCGCAGAAAAAACGGGAGTAGCGGAAACGCGAGGTATTTGGTTGCACCGGAAATGGCAAGCGCCACTCCCGACCCAAACGGTTTCCGTTGCACAAGGACGAAGGCAAACACCAGCGCACAGATTCCAAACGCATCCAGATGCCCGTTACCGGCAAATTCAATGATTGGTAGCGGGTGTAGTAGGTACGCGGCGCAAAGCGTCGGCGGCCTGCCTCGTGTGACGAGCAGCATTGCCAGTCCAACACCCACTGCCAGGTCTGCAATGAGTAACAACGCCTTCCAGGACAACAGGGTACCACCTAAATGGATTGCCATCCGGAAAGCCAATTGGGCGGCGGGGGGGTAAATTGTCGGAAGGTCGCGATTGTTGATCAACGCATGTTCGGGCCCGGCGTACTCTAGAGCACCGACTGCATCAGGCGCGTATCGATACGGATTTACGCCGGCGACCTGGCTACGGCCGTCGTGCAGGTAACGCCAGGCGTCATCCGACAATGAGAGACCTGCTGCAAGCCACGGTAAACGCAACACCAACGCTGCGAGGAACACGATATAGAGGGGTACGTGTTCCTTCCTCAATATCACAACCGTGCCGAGATAGGAGAGGAATGCCACGCCATATCCCATCCACAACAGCGGTATCGGGATTGCACCCAACGTTGACAGCCAGGTCAGCGAGCCGAACAGGATCGAGATGAGCAACAACAACGTCAACCTCGATCGCAGAGCACGTTTCATTTGAGAACCGTCCATGACGGATGAGTTAACTCCGGATACGGTTCACGTCATCATTCCGGCGCTGAACGAAGAAATGTCACTTCCAAGTTTACTCACCAGTCTTGCGTCGCATACGGTGAACACGATCGTGGTAGATAACGGTTCCACCGATCGTACAAGTGAGGTCGCACGTCATCATGGCGCAACAGTAGTCACCGAACCACGACGTGGTTACGGTTCGGCATGTTTGGCGGGATTGGCGACACTTCAGTCTGCGTCGGATGGGGATCTCATCGTCTTTTTTGACGCCGATGGCAGCGATGATCCCCATATCTTGCCAAGACTCCTGCAACCGTTACTACACGACGAGGCTGATTTCGTGTTGGCAAGCCGGACCTTGGTGGCCGCCGAACCAGGTGCGCTAAACTGGGCGCAACGTTTTGGAAATTGGCTTGCGTGCGGAATCATCTTGCGGACGTGGGGAGTACGGTACACCGATCTAGCACCATGTCGGGCACTGCGATTGGACAAGCTTCGTGAACTCGCAATGACCGACAAAGATTTTGGATGGACGGTTCAAATGCAGGTGCGCGCAGCGAAGGCGAGTTTTCGCGTGGTCGAAGTGCCAAGCCATTATCGGCGAAGACGGTTCGACGAGTCCAAGATCAGCGGCCGACTTGGCCCAGGTCTGAGGGCTGGTGTGGTCATTCTGGCGGTTATTGGCAAGGAGCTGATGTCGGGCGGCGGGCGGCGGGCGGTAGGGCGGTAGGGCGGACAGGCGGTATGGCGGTATGGCGGTATGGCGGTATGGCGGTATGGCGGTATGTAGTGCAAACCGAGAAATGCGTCAAACAAATGCAACCGTCCGGTGATCCGGACTGTCCAACTTGAGGAACGAGGGCGACGTTTGATGATATTCGCGAGGACCACCGTACCTTGAAACAAAAACCTACCGACCTACCGCTCTACCGCCGTTCCGCCATACCGCTTCGTGAACTCCTATTCGTGAACTCCTAACTCGAAATCGGGTAATGACTGACCATCTGCCATGGTATTAGAGAACGCACTACAAAACGCGCTGGGAACAGATTACTCGATCGAGGGGGAGCTGGGCGGCGGAGGTATGTCACGCGTCTTCATTGCTCGCGACAACGCCCTGCATCGCCGGGTCGTGATAAAGGTTCTGACACCTGATCTGGCAGCGATGGTATCAACCGAGCGATTCGAACGTGAAGTACTGATCGCCGCCGGACTGCAACATCCCAACATCGTTCCGATCCTTTCAGCCGGCCACGCGGATGACATGCCGTTCTTTGTCATGCCATTCGTAGAGGGGGAGTCACTCCGCAATCGTTTGAAACTTACGGGCAAGCTCGCAGTCAAGGACGCAGTGAACATTTTGAGGGACGTCGGTCGTGCCCTGGCGTTTGCCCATGACCGTGGCATCGTTCATCGTGACATCAAACCGGACAACATCCTGCTGTCCGCCGGTGTCGCCATGCTTGCAGACTTCGGTGTGGCGAAAGCGGTCAGCTCCGCACAACAGTTGACACCCACGGAGGGAAATCACGGGCTGACACGGATTGGCACATCACTCGGAACACCGAGTTACATGGCACCCGAACAAGCGGCGGCAGACGAAGCAACAGATCATCGCGCAGACATCTATGCGTTGGGTATCACGGCGTTTGAGATGCTCGCCGGTAACCCACCGTTTTCGGCACCGTCGGCAACCGCCCTCATGGCTGCCCATCTCACTGAAACACCGGTACGTATTCAGACCGTTCGCACCGACGTGCCCGATTGGCTCGATGAACTCGTCGCACAATGTCTCGCCAAAGATCCATCGGACCGGCCGGCAACCGCCGACGATCTTGTCGAGAGACTGGAAGACGAACCCGCGACCGGCGCCCACACGACAGTACAACGTCACAAGAAAAGAATGAGATGGTTGGTGGGTGCGGTAATGGCTGTCGCCACGGTTGCCGTCGTGGCATTGACGCAATTCACCTCGACGGGCGGAGCCAGAGACGACGTCGTCGCCACGGTAGGTGTGTTGCCATTCGTCAATATCGGTGGCAACACCGAAGATGAGTATTTCACCGACGGTCTGACGGACGAACTCATCGGCGTGTTGGGGCGGATACCAGAACTGCGTGTTGCCTCCCGCACGGGTTCATACGCATTTAAGGGTGCCGATGCAAACATCGAAGAAATCGGCGCGGCGCTCAACGTGAGCGTCTTACTTGAGGGGACAGTGCGCCGCGGCGGCGACAGACTTCGATTGACAGCACAATTGGTCAGCGTGGATGACGGACTCACGCTATGGTCCGAAACGTATGAACGCCAGATCACGGACGTATTTGCCGTTCAGGACGAGTTGACGGAGTCGATCGTCACCGCGTTGAGAGAACGGATCGGTTTGCCACAACAAGAGATCGCGGCAAGTCGAACAACGACTGATGTGGACGCATACGATTTGTATCTTCGCGGACGCTATTTCTTTGGACGCCGCGGAGAAGAAGCGATTCAGCAGGCGCTCGGGTACTTCGAACAGGCGGTCATACGCGACGAAAATTTTGCGGAGGCCTACACCGGCATCGCAGACGCGTACGGCCTTTTACCTTTATATGGATCGACACCCGGAGATTCCGTCCTGCCACTTGCCATCGCGGCCGCCAATCGCGCCATAGAACTGGACAGCACACTTGCGACCGCGTTTGCGTCCCGTGCCAGCCTATATAACAGTTCCTGGCGCTGGGCCGATGCGGAACAAGACTTTCGTCGGGCCTTAGCACTTGACGGGCGTTACGCAACGGCACACCAATGGTTTGGCGAGCACCTCCTCGTTCGCGGTCTGATCGATGAGGCCGTTTCCGAGTTTGCGCAAGCGGCGGAACTCGATCCGTTAGCACCCATCATCAACGCGTCATACGCCGGCGCACTCGGCGTTGCGCATCGCGAAGCGGAAGCTATCGAACGTGGCAGAAGGGCCATTGAGCTTGATACCGCGGGCGCCGCGCCACGGTTCTTGTTAGGCGCCGCGCTGATCTATCTGGGACAACCCGACTCGGCCATTCCGCAGCTCGAGCGTGCGGTAATGTTGGCGCCGAACGTGGTGGGTCTTCAGGGACTCCTGGGATTGGCGTACGCACAAACCGGCGCAACCAACAGGGCCACCACGATACTTGAATCGCTCGACCGAACAAATTTACGGACAGGTAGCGGTATCGCCATTGCCCGCGTGTTCATCGGTTTAAACCAACTGGATTCGGCCCTCACCTACATGGAACGCGCCGCAACCGCACGCGATCCCTTCTTTGCGTCAGAGTCCCTAGCCTCATCTATCTTCGATCCCCTCAGAGCCCACCCAAGATTCATTGAAATCGTGACTCAAGTCGGTCTCGATCCGGCGCTGTTGGTGTTTTAGTGAGCTACCGGCTGCCAGCCGCCAGCTGACAGCTACCCGCTACTCGCTACCCGCTACCCGCTACCCGCTACCCGCTGCCCGCTACCCGCTACCCGCTACCCGCTTACCCGCTACCCGCTACCCGCTTACCCGCTACCCGCTACCCGCTAACCAACCCTGTTGCTTGTTACACCCGGTATCCATACCAGAACCCATCAATAGGTAGCAGATAGATGGCAGGTAGCAGATAGTTGGCAAGCTGGCAGCTGGCAGCTGACCGCGTTAGATTGTCTTGTGCTCGCCACTTGCAAATGATAATCATTTTCAATTATAAAAACACCATCAGCCTCGCACGCCGTCAGCGCGTGGCCGTCCGGACATGCCTCCGGGCGTTTGGGGGCCTTCTATTGCTCGGCCTGAGCTCCGGACTGTGGCACACGATCGATGCTCAACAATCCAACCAAAAGCGCGCCGGGCGCCGTGTCTTGGCCACCTCCTCCCTCGCCGCGAAGGAATACAGAGAGGGTGTGAGCAACGGAGTCATCGTC
>JAZDDD010000167.1:0-4936 GCA_036679545.1 Gemmatimonadota bacterium
GTCACGACCCTCACCATCTACCGCATAGTTCAGGCTCCGCATGGTCGCCTCCGGCAACACACCGCCCAATTCGCGCAACGCTTCTCGAATTGCGGGGAATCGTTCCAACGTTGCTTGCCGCACAACAGGGATTGCCTCATACGGTGGAAAGAAACCTCGGTCGTCCTGTAGATAGAAAAGATCTAACGCTTCGATCTGACCGTCCGTTGAATTACCTGCAATCAAATCGACCGTGCCTTCGGACAACGCGCGATATGTGAGCGATAGATCCATGACGGCAGGGGTTTTGTTGAACTCAAACTCGTACCACTCCTGTAACCCCGGTAACCCATCGGCCCGCCCCGTGAACTCAAACCCAAAACCTCCCTTCCAATCCGAAATGAACGGTGCCGCATCCGACAGGGAGGTTATGTCCAGGTCTCGCGCCATCTGGCCGCGGACAAGCATGGCATAGGTATTCTCAAATCCAAGTGGCTCGGTCCATACCACATCCCAACGATCGGCGTAGATACTGTCCACGGCGAGACGCACGGTGGTCGGGTCGCGTTCGAACGGCAACTCGAGAATCGCGGAATGGGCGGTGCCCGTATACTCCACGTACATGTCCATCTGCCCCGAGATCACGGCCTGGTGCGCGATGAATGAACCGCCAAGGTTAAACTTTCGCTCCACCTCAAACCCGCGGCGCTCCAGATGTTGCGCAAGTAACTCCCCAAGGAGAATGGATTCGGTGAAGTTTTTTGAGCCGATGACGATGGTGTTGTCATTGCCGGCGCAGTTGAACATTACGAGTGTTGTTAGCAATGTGAGCGCTACCCGCTGCCCGCTACCCGCTACCCGCTTTCTTACTGCCGCCAGCACCCGGGTCCAAAACGCACACTCTTGAAGGGCCGCAACGAATTCAGCCCAACATCGAGGAGCCGGCCCATACTGACGCCGGGGGCGGTGTAGGGAGCGGGTAGCGGGTAGCGGGTAGCGGGCAGCGCTGATTATTTCTTCCAATCCAGCCTCCGCTCTAGCAAATGCAGTCCGCCGTCGGCAACCAGCGCCAACAACGCCGCCGGCACCGCGCCGGCAAGAATCGTCGTTGTGTTCACCATGGACAAACCCCGGAAGATAAAAGTTCCCAAACCGCCCGCTCCAATGGCGGCGGCGATGGTCGCGACACCAACACCGAGGACGGTGGCGATTCGCAGACCGGAGAGAATAAAAGGCATCGCCAAGGGGAGTTCTACGATTCGCAATATCTGGAAATCAGTCATGCCGCATCCTTTTGCGGCATCGCGTGTCGCGGCATCCACCTCGGAGATCCCCACGAATGTGTTCCGGACGATCGGCAAGAGGGAGTAGACAACCAGTGCGACAATCGCCGTGCGGGCACCGAGCCCGCCTATAAAAGGAAGGGGCAGAATGAACCCAAACAGCGCTAGGCTCGGGATCGTCTGAAAAACGTTCGTCAGACCGATGACCGGACCACGTAACCGGGGCGAGCGTGTGAGTGCGATCCCCGTGGGTACGCCGATCCCAATGGCGATGAGGGTCGCGGTGCCAACAAGGCCGATATGTTCCCACGTCCGAAGCCACACTTCGGACCGGTTGTCCACCATGAACTCGATGAAACTCATCGAGCGGAATCCCTCAAGGCCACGACGGACGGCTCGGTAGAATCCGCGAATTCCTTTATAGGGCCGAAGAATACCACATCCCCACCCTCAAACAGGGCAATCCGGTCGGCAAGTCGCAACGCCTCCGAAACATCATGGGTCACGAAAAGCACGGTTTTGCCCAATTGCTCCGCTAGGCGTTTGAACTCCCGTTGCAGATCAGAACGCGTCATGGGATCCACCGCCCCGAATGGTTCGTCGCAGAGCAGGAGCGGCGGGTCGGCCGCCAACGCTCGTGCCACCCCCACCCGCTGGCGTTGGCCCCCGGACAACTGATGCGGCAACCGCGGTGCAAATTCGCTTGCCGACAGCCCTACCAGATCGAGTAGTTCCGCCACACGAGCCTGCAAAGGACCACGGCCTTGTCCCAGCAACCTCGGCACGATGCCAACGTTTTCGGCCACTGTAAGGTGGGGAAACAAGCCCACCTCCTGGATGACGTATCCGATCCTGCGACGAAGTCTGATGGCATCCCACTCCATCGTGTCTTTGCCGTCCACCAGCACGGCACCGGTGGTAGGTTCGAGCAGGCGGTTGACCAATTTCAACGTGGTGGTTTTGCCTGACCCGCTCGCGCCAACGAGGACCACGGTTTCGCCGGTGTAAACATCGAAACTCAAGGGCCCGACCAAACGGCGCCCCTCAATCTCGTACGTCACGTCAGCGAATCGAACTGCTACAGACATTGCCACATATCGAGTGAAGCCGCGGAGAAGCCAAGAAAAGTAGGCGAACGGTCAACAAGATAGCTCGACGGCAAAGAGGCGGGCGGACCGTGTGCCGAACGCATGTCAGACATGTATTTGGCGCAATCGACGACCGGGCCACGACGGACCGAGTGGTTCAGATCGAAACGGTTTCGGAGGAAGACAATCGAGCAAAAAGCTCGTAACGAAACCATTGCTACGCACAGGTCGGCCGAGTGGTTGACAAACCCATTGTCGAATCGTAGGCTAATGCATAACCAAGCCTACGGCGATATCGTTTTGTGGTAACCCCTTAGGGGCAAAGCACTTAGCTCCAACCACTATCTGATTCTCCGCTGGCCATCTTTTTTCATACCACCATGTCTCACACCAAGGAGTTTGTATGAGACCAAGTACGTGGTTTAAAGCCGCGTTGAGTGCGACGGGTGCAGTTGCCATTATGGCTCTGTTAACCCCCGCGTCAGCGCAACAGACCGGTACCATAAGCGGTACCGTGACAGAATCTGGCTCGGGTCGCGCGTTAGCGGGCGCCCAAGTCACCCTCCAAGGCACCGGAGCCGCCGGGCTGGGTGGCGCAGTACGCGTCAACCAAGCGGGCGTCACGACCGATGCCGACGGACGGTACACCTTGTCCAACGTGCCAGTCGGGGCGTTGCGGGTTCGCGTTCGTTTGGTTGGTTATACCAGCCGGAGCGCAACCATGGATTTGACCTCCGGTCAGACCGCCGAAATTAATTTTTCGATGAGTGCCTCCGTCATTTCCCTGGACGAAATCGTCGTTACGGGTGCTGGCGTGGCGCAGTCAAAGAAACAACTCGGCAACACGATCGTCACGGTCAATGCCGCCGAGATCGTAAGAAACCGGAGCATTCAGAACTTCTCCGAGACGATCGCGGCCCGTGAGCCCGGTGTCGAGGTGAGGCCCAACGGCGGGATCGCCGGTGAGAGTGCAACGATTCGTATTCGTGGTACTGCGAGTCTCTCGCAGGGCAACCAACCGGTTGTTTACGTCGATGGCATACGGATTGACAACGGTCGTTCGTTGTTCAACGCCGCTTCGGGTGGTGGTGGTCAATCGCGCCCGTTTGACGACATCAACCCCGAAGCTATTGAACGGATCGAGATATTAAAGGGTGCCGCGGCAGCCACGTTGTACGGCTCCGAAGCAAACAACGGCGTGATCCAGATCTTCACGAAAAGGGGTTCCGCTGGTGCCGCACGCTTCAATTTCAAGATTGATCAGGGTTTCTCGAACATCGACAAAGGCCGAATCAAATCCAACACGGGTTTTGCGCGGACCGCCGAGCAGCTCACGAACATGCAGAACATCTTCGGTGCTCCGGGTCTCAGCCTCTACGAACCGTTGGAAACCAACATTCTGTCCGATCGGTACAATACCGGGTACAACTACGGATTCTCCGGTGACGTGGCTGGCGGTACGGAAGATTTCCAGTACTTCGTAGCTGGCCGTTGGACACGCGATGACGGCCCGATTTCGGATGACCTCGGTCCGGGTGGTCGTGACACGATCCGCCGAATCCAGGGTTCTGCGCAGTTCACGCTCTTTCCGCGGGACCGCATGAGCTTCAGGTTCAGCACGCAGTTCACGGATGCGTATCAGCAGTCACCCCCGAACAACAACAACATCTACGGTTATATCTCGTCGGCAACGATGGGTAAGCCGGAGCGTGCCAATTGTGACAACTCCGGTTTCGGACCTGGTGATGGCACCTGCTCAGGCGCTGGCAATCCCACCGGTCAACGCGCGTTTGCGACGACCCGTGAGACAGCACAGCGTTTTATTGAAGGAACAAACGAGCATTTCAACGCCAGCGTCACCGGTACGTACCAGGCCGCACAAACGGTAAATGTTGACGTTACGTTCGGCGTTGACATCACAAACCAGAACAACTTCGACTTCCGTCCGTTCGCGAACGACGTCGATGGGTTCACCAATGTTGCCGACGACGGCCGGCGTTCGGCTGGATCGCGCAACAATCGTGAGATCACCGTTGACGCCCGTGGAACGTGGACGGAACGGTTTGGGAACATCTCGTCGCAATTGGTACTGGGCGGTCAGGGCTTTATCAGCCGCAACAAGACCCTCTTTGGTACTGGTAACGACTTCCCCGGACCGGGCTTTGAAGTTGTCGGGGCCGCCGCCTCAACCACCATTGGCGAAGGTTTCAGCGAACAGGTCAACGTGGGCCTGTTGTTCCAAGAACAGATTGGCATAAACGACTGGATCTACATCACTGGTGGCGGTCGTTGGGACCGTAACAGCGCGTTTGGTGACTCCACCAGCGGCCAGTTCTATCCCAAAGTCAGCGTCTCCATCATTCCGAGTGACCTCGGGACATGGACCAGTGAGTTCTTCTCGAGCGTGCGTTTCCGCGCGGCATTCGGTAAGTCCGGACAGCAGCCTGGCGCATTCGACCGTTTCACGACATTCAGCTCCCTGGCTGCGACCACGGGTGCCGGACTACAGCCGTTTAACCTGGGTAACGCCGGCCTTGCGCCGGAAGTCTCTCAGGAAATCGAGATCGGTGCAGACATTGGGTTGTT
>JAZDDD010000168.1:0-3735 GCA_036679545.1 Gemmatimonadota bacterium
CCCCATTTTCGAGCCGGCCACGTACTAGGTCCGCTTCGGTACGGGATTGGGCCCGGACCCGGCTGCTGTAGTCGTCGGATTCGGAGGCAGTCTCGAGCCGCTCGAGCATGTCGATCAGCTCCTGCCGTGTGACATACACCTGACCGCTGTTCCAATTTCTGATTTGCTGGGCCGTGAGCCCACCCCATCCGATCACTGTCAGGACGAACAGCGACAACCAAACGATTCGGCGTGATTGCATGAGTATATGCTCGAATTCTCTTGTAGATGGATCTCGAAACCTATTCGACGGTTACGCTTTTTGCGAGATTTCTTGGTTTGTCTACGTCACAGCCCCGCATGACCGCGATATGATACGCAAGTTGCTGCAACGGTAGGACGTTGATCACCGGCGCGAGGTACGGATGTATGGCGGGCACTTGGATCTGATGGTCGGCGATGTTGGATATGTCTCCGCTACCCTCGCTGGTTATGGCGACAATGCGTCCGCCCCGTGCCTTCACTTCCTGCATGTTGGAAAGAACCTTCTGATACAGATGATCATCCGGCGCAATGACGACGACCGGCATGTTCCGATCGATAAGTGCTATGGGACCGTGCTTCATCTCCGCCGCGGGGTAACCCTCTGCGTGGATGTAGCTGATTTCTTTGAGTTTGAGCGCACCTTCGAGAGCAACGGGGAAGTTCAGGCCACGCCCGAGATACAGGAAATTACTGGCGAGTGATAGCTCGCGCGCGATCTGTTTGATCTGAGGCTCCAACGCGAGCGTCTTTTCGACGAGACGGGGAAGCTGGGTCATGGCATGAACGAGTTCCCGCCCTTTTTCGCGTGTGTACCCACGTTGACGACCGAGATACAGCGCGAGCAGAACCAGCGCCACGATCTGCGAGGTAAACGCTTTCGTCGATGCCACACCGATCTCAGGACCGGCGTGCAGATAGATCCCGCCGTCGGCTTCTCGTGCAATGGTACTTCCGACCACATTGACCAAGCCAACGACCTTTGAACCGGTAGCTTGCGCAGCTCGCATGGCTTCTAAGGTGTCGGCGGTTTCGCCGGACTGTGAAATGGCGATTGCCAAGGTGCCCGGGACGCGCAGCTGCGTGCGATATCGGTATTCGGACGCGTATTCGACTTCAACGGGACATCCGGCGAGTGCTTCAATGAGATATCGGCCCACCAAACCCGAGTGCCACGACGTTCCGCAGGCGAGAATAACAACCCGTTGAATCCTCCCGGCGTCCTCCGGTGTGATCCCCAAACCACCGAGGTGTACCGTGCCTTCGTCAAAAATCAGACGACCTCGTATTGTATTCTGAACCGTGCTGGGCTGCTCGCAGATCTCCTTGAGCATGAAGTGGTCGTAACCGGCCAGCTCAATGGATTCGAGATCCCATTCGATATTGTTGACTTCGCGATCCTGCACCTGCGCCTGTGCATCAAGGACCTTGTACCCATCGGCATCCAAGACCGCCAGATCACCGTCGTTGAGGTAAACCACCGAGCGCGTATGAGCCAACAGGGCCGATGCATCGGACGCCACAAAATGTTCTCCGTTGCCGATGCCCAGCAAGACGGGGGAGCCACGTCTTGCGACCACCAGTTTTCCGGGTTCCTTCGACGACATGACGACCAGACCAAAAGTTCCGTCAACATTGACCAGAGCCTTGCGCACCCGTTCTTCCAACGTGTCTCCGGCGGTCTCTTCAATGAGGTGGGCCAATACTTCGGTATCGGTTTCGGTACCAAACTCATGACCGGCCTTTCGTAGACCTTCCCGGAGTGAATCAGCGTTTTCGATAATGCCATTGTGGACCAGGGCTAGTTCACCGGTGCAATCGACATGGGGATGTGCGTTGGTGGTATTGGGGGCGCCATGGGTAGCCCAGCGTGTATGGGCGATGCCGCTGGTGCCGGCCACACCGTCCGGCCCCATCAACTCGACCAGCCGATGAACCCGTCCCGCCAGCTTTTTGACGTGAACACCCGAACCGTTTTGAATCGCGACGCCGGCAGAGTCATAACCGCGGTATTCGAGACGTTTTAAACCTTCGACCAGAATGGATCCCGCCTGCCGCGTGCCGGCATACCCTACGATTCCGCACATTTGCCTTACCTATCCCGTGAACTGTGACCTGCTAGTTTGCCATAACAAATTTTGACCGGTTGCAACCAACGCGCCCGCACCCAATGAACCAAGGCACCCAATTCAATTTCGAGACCTACAGACCGGGAATCGATGTTGTGGGCATAAACCATTTCGGAGCAACACATTACGAATTCACTGACGCCTGGTTGGAAACCGGGCTCAACACCGTTTTCCAACCACACGTTGCATCACCGCGACACTATCCCAAATCACGAGTCTCTACACTTCGCCGTGTTAGCGTTGCACGCATGTTTTTGGCGACAGTGCACGGGACTTGCACATGCGATGATCTCGAAATCGATGAAACGGTATCGAAACGATGCGACCAACACAGGAAGCGGCGATATGAAGTCTCCGCGCGAACCGGGCGGACCTGATCAACAGCACCACCAAACACCTCGTCCACCACTCGTCCTCATCGCAAACGACCAAGAATGGTCGACCCGATCTCTCGAAAGCATTCTCTGGCCGAATGGTTACGCGGTGCTCCGGGCCTATACCGGAGTCAAGGCATTGGAACGCGCGCGATCCGCCCAGCCGGATCTCATTATCATCGACTCAAACCTGTCAGACGTTGATTCTTGCGAGTTGTGCGTGCAGTTGCGCAATAGCCTGACGCTCCACGATAGCACCCCCATCCTGATGACATCGCCGGTTCGCCCGTCTCGGGCAACACGACTGGCGGCGCTCCGTGCGGGCGCTTGGGACTTCATCAGCTACCCGCTGGATGCGGAAGAACTCCTACTAAAGTTGGGCGGGTTCGTTCGGGCAAAATTCGACGCAGATCGAGCCCGGGAAGACGCGTTGCTCGATACACGTACCGGCCTATACAACATCCGTGGCCTGGAACGTCGGGCGCGCGAATTGGGATCGCACGCGTTTCGTCATCACTGGCCTGTGGCCTGCGTAGTCGTGAGCCCAGACCCGGTATCAGACCATGTAGTCAACGACGCAGAGCGCGTCGCCACGGCCTGCAAACGCGTGCTGCGGACATCGGACGCCGTTGCCCGAGTCAGCGATTCAGAGTTCGTTGTCATTGCGCCCGGAACCGATGCACCTGGTGCAATTCGGTTGGCGGAGCGTTTGTCTCACGCGGTGGGCGAAAGAGATGAACCGGCAACGGGCCCAGCTCTTCGGCTTCGTGCTGGATACCAGGCCGTGTCGGACTACCACGAGCACCCGATGGAACTCATGGACATGGTCGCGCACGCGACAGACGCCTTACATGCAGGCAGGGCCGATCAGGGTCCGGGAGAACATTGGATTCGTATGTTTGACCCAGTCAACAGCGAACGTCGAACGTTGAACTGAGAACTGAGAACGTCGAACGTTGAACTGAGAAACGTCGAACGTACTATGATTCCCCGCCGTCGTTGGGTATTCAAAGTTCGACGTTCGACGTTCGACGTTCGATGTTCGATGTTCAACGTCGCTGTCGACTACTCTTCGTCTGATTCAACCGCCTGCCCAATACCCGCACCGCCGCCCTCCACGGCCTTGACGACGGCTTCCTCTTCAAACTCAAAGTCATCCTCGTCAGTCGCTTCGTAACCAGGCAGGTGATAGGAATACGAGCCGTAGTAGT
>JAZDDD010000169.1:0-3644 GCA_036679545.1 Gemmatimonadota bacterium
GGATCACGCGGACACCGCGTTGCGTGGCACCTCGTTCGCCGCCGGACACCAACCGCAACGTGGCTTCCAGATGAGGATCGAGGTCGCTGATCGCATCGCGGAAACGGAGGAGCGATCGCAGAAACTCCGAGACCACCGTCGCGCCGGACTTGACCTCCACGCCGACTACCCGGGAATCGGTCTGGACAAGTAGGTCCAACTCGAGACCTCGGTCCACCCGTATGTGAAAGAGACCTGGCGGCAGGCCTGCGTGAGCCCTGGCCTTGTATATCTCAGCCGCGACCCAGCTTTCGAACACGGCCGTTCGGAGCTTTTGCTCAAGGTGAAACCTCTAGCAAGGTATTGCGTAATATTATTACGTCTTTCAGGTGAACGATGGCAAAGAAAAAGTCGGAATCCGCGGAAAAGGGCTTTTGGGAGTCCATTCACGAACGCCTTCAAGCAGAGGGCCTCGACCCGGAAAGCCTGTGCTGCGGACCGGTGATCGGTGCGTTGAAACTGGTGTGCGTCCCGTCCAGTCTGAACGACAGCGTCGAAGAGGTGGGCGCATCCCCCCGGGATCAGGTGGTCATGGTCCGGGTGGACGATAGTACATCATCCACCCTGGATAGCTGGGTCGAAACTGGGGCGGTGAAGAGCCGGTCCGAAGCAGCGGCAGTGTTCATCCGTGAGGGACTAAAAGTCAGGGCTCAGGAACTCAAGGAACTGAAGAATGCACTGGCCGATGTTGAAGCGGCAAAAACAAAGCTCCGCAAAAAAGCCCGAGAAGTTCTGGGTGGTGACGACGACAATGTCGTGGATGAAAAGGAGAAAACTGATGTCTGATGGAAACGTATGTCCATGAACACTCGCCCCGAAAACAAACTGGAAACGCAGTTCGAGGACTACGGTACCCTCCCGAAACCGCGCATCATCGGCCGGATGCTGCGTTTCGCCGTCGGTAGTTGGCTTCTGTACTTCCTGTACCAGCTGGTCACGGAAGGTGCCGACATCTTTCTGAGCAGTTCGCCTCCAAACAACTGGGCGATCTGGGCTTCAATGCTAGTAGGGTTGATGATCACCCCGTACATCATCAACATTGGCTTTTCCCGGAATTGGAAACAAGGGCCGCGTCTGGCGGTGGTCGGGGTCGCCTTCATTCTTGTGACGGTGGATGTTCTCGTCTACCAGAATTGGTGGGCGTTGCCACTTGGTGTATTTGTGTTGGCCTGGTCCGTGTATTGGTCCAGTCACCTTGGTGTCTCGTTCGTACTATCGGCGCTCATCGCTACACCCGGTTGTGAGATGCGGGCAATTCCACACTTGTGGACAATGATGACCGGGAAAAAAACGCAAGAGCACTACTGTCCCGGTCCCTTCGACCGCATTGATCGATGGGAACGCGGACGCCGTATCGAATGACAACCCCCGATCGAAACGCCAAGGGCCGGAACCCTCTGATCACTCCCTCGCAAAAGGGAAGGCCCCGTCCGAACATCCGGACGGAGCCTATGATAGTGACTTGGGACCGTTAGTTCCCGCCAGCACTCCAAGGAGGTACGACTTCGTTCGTCCGCGCGTACGCGATTAACTGGCCCAGGTGCTCATGCATGTCGCCAAGCGCGTATGAGATGCCGGCCTCGTTTGTCAGTTCCTTGCCAAAGGTGGTGCCATTGGCCATGCGCGTAGCGTCATCGAGACCGCCAATGGCATGCGCCATGTATTCGAACGCGCTGTTCAGCGTCGCGATAATCTCCGCCTTGTTCATGTCACCGACCCGAGCCATTTCGGCACCGAAGTCCTCGGCGACTCCCGTGGGGCGAGTGGCCCCCCACATGGACGGGAAGAGGTTGGCTTCGGCCACGGCAAGGGCCAGAACATCTTTCACGGACCGGACACCCTCCATGGGGCGCCATTCGAAATCGTCTTCTGCGAAAGCGCCGGCAAGATCGGCAAACTTCTTGCCCATCCCCTCGATATCTTCGACTTGAAATTCTTTCATCGACTTTGCCTGAGCCGATGCGATGGTCGGAACACCGACCATCACCGCGAGCCCCAAGGCGCAGAGTGTTGTTTTCTTGATCAAAATCCGTCTCCTGCAAAAGTTACAATTCCTAACGTAGGACCAACGCGGTTCCGTTAGAGCCCCACTCGCCTAGATGTGTTCCAAGCCCACCAGGGGTCCAGACGTCCAATCGACTCCGTCGGCACAACCTCGCTGACCTACGGCACTCTCGCAACCGGCAACGCAACCCACTCCCGGGTGACCAAGGTGGCACCGACGCGACGGCCTTACGCAACGCTACCCTGAGAGCTGCCGTAGCCATGCTCACCTGCCGACCTATGGAATTTCGATGACGATCCGCTCGCCATCGCGATCGATCTCCCACCGCAATGCTCCATTTCCACGAATCAGACTGCCGAGGGTGGTTTGGTCGTAGTCGGACATTGGTCGAGAATTCAGACTCACAACGGTGTCGCCAGGTCGGAAGCCGGCCCGCTCGGTCAAAGAGCCGGGCACGACCACGACTAGATAACCACATGCCTCCGCACCGCGGGGAACATGTTGGGAATGCCCTTGTTATCTTCGGGGCACCAATCCCGGTGCTCTCACCGCGGTCGCACTGACGGCAGTCATGGTGCCGTCGTTGTCCGCGGCGCGGATCACTGCGTCGGCTGCGTTACGATCGGCGTAATGCCAACGCAACGCGCAATACCGGAGAGGCGATGCGCCTACCTCAGTCCGCACCGATACCATCGATTCGCCTGCTTCAACCTGGTGACGCCGGTCGCTATCGTGACCTGAAGTTGCGGGCCCTTCGCGAAGACCCGTTTTCGTTCAGCGACAGCGTGGAAGACTATCTATTGGCCGATCCCGCTGGGGCTTCGGTTGAAATTCGATGTCTCGGAGATCCGCCGGAAACGTTCGCGCTGGGTTTGTGCGATGCCGGCGATGTCCTGATCGGATTTCTGCGGTTCCGTCGTGATTCCCGATCCAAGGCGATCCACAAGGCTTCCATTCATGACATGTATGTGGTTCCGGAAAGAAGAGGGAAGGGCCTTGGCCGCGTACTTTTGGATGACGCGATCGCCCGTGCGCGGCGGATGGCGGGGTTGGAATGTGTTCACCTTTGGGTACTCCACTCGGGAGCGTCATCCGCATCCGGGTTCTACCGCACGTTTGGATTCGAATCGCAAGGGCTGGTGAAGAAGGATCTGGTCGTTGAGAACACGTACATCAACGCGGAATACATGGTCCTTCGTCTCCACTAGCGTGCGATCGGAATCATCGCGCGGTTCAGGGCAATCCTGTGCGGCGGAAGCTCACCCAAAAATGCGAGAATCTTGTTGCCCACCCCGGGATAGCCGTCACTCGGCCGCGCATGGTTGCGCGGTACCCCGCGCGCGCGGCTTCCTCCGCCGACAAACGCCGCAGTCGCCGGTAAATACCGGTTTCTCTCACGCCCGCGGCACCCATGAAATCGGTGCTGGTTGAACCGGGTGCTTGTGCTGTCACGGTGACGCCCGTTCCCTTCAACTCCGCCGCCAATCCACGTGTCAACGATAGCACATAGCCCTTTGATGCAACGTAGGCGGCCCACCCCGGACCGCCTGCGAAGTAGCCGACCAGCGAGGCCACGTTGAGGATGCGTCCGGAACCGCGC
>JAZDDD010000017.1:0-4067 GCA_036679545.1 Gemmatimonadota bacterium
CCGTCGATTTTCACCGCCGGAAAAAGTATCGGGATAGCGGATGACGCCATGACATGGTCCCACGATATTGGTGCTCGCTGCGCGCGACGCTGCGCCCTTTCCCACATCGGCAGGTCATCAACACCCTGCACGAACGTCACGGTCTCACCCGTGTCATAGCAGGTGGCGCTGAGTGTCACGGCGCGCAAACGTCCACTTTCGATATTCTTCCGGATTCCATCGAGCGGGATACGGGCACTCAGAAATTCGCGGAGCGGGTCCATGTCCATCAGCCCTCGAACAACCGCGGGTGATTTCTTCCGTGGCACAATACGGTGCGAGAGCCACCGGCCCGCGGCCCTTGCCAGCCCGCCCACACGCACCCGATACACGCGATCAACGGTCAACTGCCCCCATTCCTTCTGCAACGCACGCAACCGACTAGCCAAGTTTCCCGGATGAGCCGCGAGGGTCACCGTGTTGATGGCACCGGCTGAAACACCGCTCAAAATGGGGACGGGTAGATCCGGGACACGCTCGGCGATGGCACCCAACACACCCACCTGATAGGCGGCACGGGCGCCGCCACCGGACAATACGATGGCCAGATCAGACTTTTCGACTGAGGAAGACATATTTGACAGTTGAGGTGTGCTCCGAGCACTGGGCAGGTGGGAAAGTGACAATGGAGGCAACAGGGCGCCAGTACGGCTTCCCAAGAATGATAGTGCGGCTATTTTCCCTTGCCATGCAGGTGGCTATTCCTGAAAACGAGCTACGGGTGCGGGCCACTCGTGCCGGCGGACCCGGCGGCCAACACGTCAACAAAACAGCTACCCGTGTTGAACTGCTTTGGAATGTTGCAGCGAGTCCGAGTCTTACTGACGAGCAACGTAACCGGGTGTTAACCAGACTGGCCACCCGTTTGGACAGCGAGGGCGTGCTGCGTGTGGTGGCAAGCGACAGCCGCAGCCAGCTCCGCAACCGTGAGACGGCCATGGTCCGCCTTCACGAGCTGGTGAATCAGGCATTGGCACCGGTCAAGAAACGCGTCCCGACAAAACGTCCAAAGCGGGCGGTGGAATCGCGTCTCAATGACAAACGGAAGCAGTCTGAGAAAAAGAAGCGACGAAAACCTGTTACCGATCACGACTGATACATAACTGGAGATAACGGAATGCAACTGGGACACCTCCCACTAGCCTTGTCAATTGCATCGTACGACTGGAACCCAAAAATGGCCGCGTTTTGCGTGGGTATGCACTTCCTCCCCAATGCGGACTCGTTAGTCGTAAAAGCGGGCCTGGCAAAACCAGAATTCCATTGCACGGTCACGCACAGTTTCTTGTTTGCGTTCGCGCTCACCGGGATGATCTATTTCATCAACCCCCATTATGCGCCATTCGCGTTCGTCGCGTTTGTGACGCACTATTTCGCAGATATCGGCTCGACCGTTGGCCTACCTTTGCTTTGGCCATTCAGTAAGAAGCGGTATACGCTCGCGTTGTTCCGCGATACCGGATATTGGGGATGGGAGATGTACACCGGCTACTACAAGCAGCCAATGTCATGGATCCTCGAAGGCGCTACACTCCTGTTCTTCACATACCGCATGATGCAGATCTACTCCTAAGCGGCGGTTGGCCTCATCGGTTTCCTATCAACAAATGCTTCGTGAAAAAACACACTGGGACGCGATTGTCGTGGGGTCTGGGTTCGGCGGCGGTATGGCGGCTCTCGCGCTTGCACGATCCGGAAAACGAGTGCTCGTGCTCGAACGTGGGCCATGG
Organism: Gemmatimonadota bacterium; assembly: GCA_036679545.1. Classification (GTDB taxonomy): domain Bacteria; phylum Gemmatimonadota; class Gemmatimonadetes; order Gemmatimonadales; family GWC2-71-9; genus JAZDDC01. Next base: position 1,770 of record JAZDDD010000017.1, read on the forward strand.
GCAGCCCGTGATGAAACCGCGTGGAGTCCTCGCTCAATACTCCTCGAACAAAAATATCGAAGTCTCACACCGTACGAAGCGCCGCAGTTCGGTGGACGGAAACTTGTGTATCCCAACGAGGCGGTCGGCGGCAATTCGGTGTTCTACGGGGCTGCCTCATTTCGACTTCGCGAATTGGATTTCCGACGGCGGTCAGAATACGAAGGAAACGACACGATACCCGATGGTTTCGTGGACTGGCCCATCAGCTACTCCGAGCTGTCCCCCTTTTATGACCAAGCCGAAACGCTGTTGGGAGTTGTCGGGGAATTGGAGGGGGATCCCACCGAGCCACCTCGCACGCAAGACTACGGCGGTCAACCACCGCCATATGGATTCCATGCGAAGAAATTAGTCGATGCTGCCCAGGGGTTGGGCCTCCACCCATTCCACGTCCCACTTGCCATAAACTTTGCAGGTAACCACGGACGACCGAAGTGCATCAAGTGCATGACGTGCGATCTTTTTCCGTGCAAAGTATGCGCAAAGAACGACATATCTGTTACCGTCCTTCCCGCAGCGCAAAAATTGGGAGCCGAGATCCGCGGGGGAATCGTGGTGACAAATGTCGCGCACCACGCGGGTCGTGTTACCGGAGTCGTGGGCATCGACACATCCACCGGGGAATCATTTAAAGAAACCTCCGACGTGGTGATCGTAAGCGCTGGCGCGCTTGCTTCACCGCGGCTGCTGATCGCTTCGGGCATATCGGACCTTGGTGCCGGCGGACGGTGGATCGGGCGCTATCTCATGCGGCACTGCAGTGGCATCGTCATCGGTCTTTGCTCGTTCGAGACCAATCCTGAGAAGATGTTCCACAAACAAGTTGCAATTACCGACTTTTATTTGGGGAGTAAATCGGAACGAGGGCCACGCGGGCCATGGGGTGCAATCCAAGGACTGCAAGTTCCACCACCTGAATACGTCCGCGGTCAAGCGCCGTTCCCGTTCGACCGTTTGGGGGAACTCACAATCCCCTACCAACTCTTTCTCCTGTGTATCGCAGAAGATGTACCCAACGCGGACAACCGGGTGGCGTTACACCCACACCGGCGCGACGAGTTTGATCTCTCTATTGCCCGCATCGAGCATCGCTATTGCCGGAGGGACCTGGCCGGACGCAACGCACTCCTGCGGCAGGCCGCGCGTGTTCTCAAGTCAGCGGGTGCAAAGTTGCGTGTTCGCAAAACGATCAACACCTTCTCTCATGCCATCGGGACATGCCGTTTCGGTCACGACCCGGCAACATCCGCGCTGGACGAGCATTGCCGCGTCCATGGCGTGCCAAACCTCTTTGTGATTGACGGGAGCTTTATGCCCACAGCCGGAGGATTGAACCCAAGCCTGACCATCGCGGCAAACGCGTTGCGGGTAGGCGAACACCTGGCCACCCATTGGGAGGTCTACGCACAAGGAACCGGAGAATGAGTCGACTAAACGTGTGCATCCTTGGCTGTGGCAAGATCGCCAAACTTCACAGCCGCATCGGTAAAACGATGCGGAAGGATATCGTATTCTCCTACGCCAGCAGGGACGCGGCAAAGGCAGAAGAGTACAATCGTCGCTTCAAAGGCGCCGGTGCATTCGGTTCGTACGAATCCGCCTGTGCATCACAAGACGTCGACGCAGTTTTCATTTGCACTCCACACGCTTTTCATCCCGAACACGCACAACTCGCCGCCGGTAACGGAAAGGCGATGTTAATTGAAAAGCCAATCGCTCGTTCTTTGAGCGAGCTTGCGATCATCGAAGCCGCCGCATCGACGGCGGGCGTCCAATGCATGGTTGCAGAGAATTATTATTTCAAACCACTCGTCAGGGTGATCCGTCAATACATCGACAACGGCGACATCGGTGAGCCACTTTTCTTCGAGCTACACAAAACGGGCACAAGTCGCAATACGGGATGGAGAAGGGACAGCGATCTCATGGGAGGCGGGGCTCTGCTCGAAGGCGGAGTACACTGGGTAAACCTGATGACAAGCATCTGCGGGCCAGCCCGCGAGGTATGCGCCGCCCAACCAATGGTAGCATACGAACATGTAGCGCCGGTGGAGGACAACTTACAACTCCTCGTAAAATTTCAAAGCGGTACCGTTGGGCAGCTATTGCACTCATGGCAAACCAAGAACCGGATCGGCGGGTTGTCGCTGTCGCACGTTTACGGGACCAAAGGCAACATCGCCTTCGAGAGCAACGGTCTTTGGGCTGTGATACTCGGTAAACGTAAACGAATCCGTATCCCTGGTCTGCTCGACA
>JAZDDD010000170.1:0-2652 GCA_036679545.1 Gemmatimonadota bacterium
AGGCCCCACCGATTAGTGCCCGCAATCGCAACCCGTGGACCACCCAAATGATTCGCGCGAACCACACGTTTTGCCACAAATACAAAGCCAAAACAATGGACCCACCCAACACTCCACCAAGGATTAACCACATAACCGGTGGACCGAAACGTGTCGGCAGGAGGCCCTCCCTAATTAAGACGTATGCGGTCATTTCGTATAGCAGCGCAACATGCAAATAGGCGACAGCCGCTTGGCGAAACTTCCGTGAACGCGCGGGGTCGTTAGCTTGTCCCATAGTTCCTACGAAGACGAGGCGGTTAGACAGTCCAATGTTAACGTCGAAAGGCATCGCCAGTGTAACGGTCATTGCAAGCCTGGTCATGATTGTGTTCATCGCAGCCATCATTCAGGTCATTGGGGCAGCATTCGCCAGCCGCGATGCATCAGTGTTCGACCTCACACCCACCGTCCCCACGTCACGAATGCTCCAACACAACAAGGATACGGTAACCATCGACGCCCGGGACGAAACACAGTGGACTTTTTTCGATTTTGAGCGGCGATCAACCGTTATTCCACCCGATACCGCGTCCTGGGACATCGCATTCCGCCGTTTTGATTTGATCTCATCGTCTGGCGCTCGAAATCTCGGTCCGGTGCCATACGACTCCACCATTGATGTGCCGCAAACCGGGTTCGTGCCCACCACGTGGAGCCCGGACACGGTAAACACGGTGCTCGACCGGTGGTATGACTACGGTTTCACGACACATCTCCTCACGCCGCAAGACAACGTGTACGTCGTCCGTACGCCAGAAAACGGTTCGGTAAAGTTCCAGGTATTAAGTTATTATTGCAGCGGAATGGTAGCGGGATGCATCACGTTCCGTTACGAATATGCGCCACCCGGCATGTCACAGTTCCAACCAACGAGTCAAAGCGCGTCGTTGCCCTGACCCGCGGGGCGTAAAAAACGGTTACTCTCCATCCATCGTTTCACCCAACGGATGCGTGCGTAGGTCCTCGCGGATCTGAGGATGTACCTGCCACAGGTAAAATCCCATCCCGAGGGCGGCCAACAGATTTCCAATGGCAACACTCCACCACGCGAGCGCACCGAGCAACGGTTGGGCCAACACCGCCACCGCAATGTAAAAACCGACTTCGAATACCGCAAAGAAAACGACGACGAGAAAGAGTGTAGTGGGAAATTTCTCTACCAAGGCGGCCAACGAAGCGGCAAACGTCCCAGCTAACACGAACAACACGGCGTGCAGGAGCGTATATGACGCCACGGGTTCCACAGCAACCGTGACCGCTGCGGGGTCTCTTACCCCCATGAAAACCGCCGAACCCAGCATTGCCGGCGTAAAGAAGGGATCCCCCGCGATGACATCCACCAACAAAAACCACACTGCCACGGCACCGGCACCGGTCAGCCCTGCGATGAGACCTTCCCGTACGATTCGCCCAACATTCATGTCATTCCGCCACGCGAAAGACGAAGCTCTAAATGATCAAAGCTACGCTACCGTGCCACGGAAGTGATGTCAATTGTTGTTCTTTAAATGAAGACGGTTTTGGGTTGGGTCACGTACCTGCAGACGCCAAAGTCAGGGTAAAGCCGCTGGTGGCGAGCTGTTGATACGAACCCGCAGCCGCGGCTTCGTTGAGTGCGACACTGTACCCGGTCAGGTCGCGTCGGTCCGGTACCCAAAATCGAAGGACTTCGCCGTCCACCAGAGCACCCGTCACAACGGCACTGTGTTCACCGGGCGACGTATTGCCGCCAAAGAAGCCGAAGCCGATTGTGCGGATCGAGTCAAGCGCGGAACCGGTAATCGTCAGCCAGACAGCGCCCACGCCTTGGGTACCCGAAGCCATGGACACTGTGACGAAACCGGGATCGGCTGCACCCGCGCCCGGATCAACCGGGTCTGCGCCACAGGCCAAAACACCGGCGGCCACAACGATTGCGAAACGCTTTTTCATCGGTCACCTCCCGGCCCGCGCTGCCGGATGAAAGCCGTGCGCAGTTCCGGTGGCGGCGCCACACCTAAACGATCGAGATGTGCCAGCACATCGCCCAGGTTAAAGACCCCATCGCGATTCCCGAGCGAATCCAAGTATCGTTTATGGACTTCGGCCAAAACACCGCCTTCCAACAATTCCTGCACTGCATCATCCACCGTGAGTACCGCCTGGGTTACTTCCAAAGTGTCGAGAAATTGGGAGGTAGCCGGCCCCGCAACGACCGTGATGGTATCCACATAAATACCCGGAGTCAGCACACCAGCGTCCCTTGTCCAACGCATGTAACCGGTACCTGTGCCCGTAAGCCGGTTAAATGTTGACCATGCGGCTCCGGAAGAAGCGACCCAAATTTCGGACGGGGCCCCCGCCCCGGCCAATACGATCCGGGCAGAATCCAGCGGACTCACGCCGTCGCCGGAAACGGCCACGGTACGTCTCCCTACCGGTTCGACCGCAACCGTTAACGGCACGATCGGTTCACGCACCGTGAGAGTGTCGATGACACGCGCTGGGCTTCCGTTAGCACCTGCCGCCGTCACTGTAATCGTATCGATGTAAACACCGGGGTTGAGCACTGCCACGTCGCGGAGCCAGGTTACGGTACCACTACCGGTACCACTGGATGTCGTGACGGTG
>JAZDDD010000171.1:0-4350 GCA_036679545.1 Gemmatimonadota bacterium
CGTTCCATTGGTTCGCGCGCCGAGCCGAAAGTCACGCGCAACGCATCCAACAATGGGACCGCGCCAAACCGTTCGGAGCTTACTCCACTCTGCCGTCAGTGGGACATCGTTTTCTCGCGCCTGAAACGTGTACGTGTCGCCGTCATCCCGCTCACTCATGAGATCAACAACGTGACGCATATGCGTGGCGTCTTCCCTGACCGCGAAAGCGCGGTCATCGGATGACACCGTGATGGCGGTGGACAAGAGCTTGCCGCTGACGACTTTTACACCGTACTCCTCGTCCGTTGCGTTGCGTGGCGGTGGATTGCCTTCGACAATTCGGTACGCTGTGGCACCGAGCGACGGCGCCTGTCCGACGAACGCCACACGATATACGTCCACCAGATCTTGATCGGGGTAATCCCGCGGACTGTCCAACCGTTCGTGTCCCACGTAGGACTGCAGAACCTGGACCGTCGTGGTGCTTCCATCAGGTGCCACCAGATGAAATATGCGATTTGTTGGTGCGGTACTATCAGGGTCTTGAACCACCGGCGCTCCGACCAGCACGTCTGCGCGAAAGAACGTTACGAATGCCTCGACCACACCCGTGCGCTCACGCGGTGACGGATTGATCACGACCAACCTGGGAGTCCATTTGTCGCGTTGTCGCCGAACCATCGTTGCGTCCTGGCCCATCCGATCCCACATCGCGCGTTGGAATAAATTTCCGGCCGCGGACGTCGCCCGGTCGAATCGACTCTCAACTTCGCGCGCAACCGCATCCGTACAGCATCCACCGATCGAATCGTGCGCACAACTTCGTAAGAACTCTTTCCATGTGTCATGAATGAGCGCGCGGCGATCGATGCCGGCAGCGACGAACGCCAGTGCACATTGTGGTCCCGCCCAGCGCACCAGCATACGCTCTGCCTCAGCCGCACGACGTTTGATCCGCGAGCGTGTACTGTGTACGCCTTGGAGTGTCCAGGTATAACCGTAGGAAAAACGGAGTTCGCCCTTAACAACTGGTAAGTCGCCAAGCACGTCTTCCGGTAAATTGTCGAAGTACTGTGTGGGTGACGCTATGTCGAATTGGACGTCCGGCGCAATACGCCGTATGGTTTCTAACGCCGCCAATAGGTTTGGTTGAATGTCGTGATGATCTGCTCCGCTTGGCAAAAGGACGTGCCCGACATGTGTTCGCGGTTCCAGCACACCACGTAACTTTTGCCAACGTTCCGTCGCAGATTCTTCATCGACGGGAAGCTCGGCACCTAACTCGTAACCGTCCGGTGCCAGATGATAAACAAGCAGGGAACCGGTGCCGGTGCCGTTCCAACGAAATAGATCACTCGATTCGCCGGGACGACCACCATACCCGCGCCACAAGATGGCTCGCTCGATACCAAAACCATTTAGGATCGCCGGCAGATTGGCCGGGTGGCCAAAATTGTCCGGGCAATAACCGATCGGCATCCAGTTGCCGTAGCGCTCGCCGGCCAATTTCCCCAGCATAAGGTTACGCACCAACGTTTCGTCAGTGGTGAGAAACTCATCGGCAAGAACGTACCAGGGGCCGAGCAGAAGTCTGCCGTCTCGCGCGAGCTTGCTTATGCGAGGCTCATCCTCCGGTCGAACCGCGAGGTAGTCATCGACAATACCGGTTTGGCCATCTAAAAGAAAAACAGAAAAATCAGGAACCGTTTCCAAAGTGGTGAGGACATGCTGCACTGTTTCCACGAGCCGTTGCCGGAACAAATGTTCCTGCTGATACCACTCGCGGTCCCAATGGGTGTGCGGAACAACGACGACCGTTGTAAGTACGGAATTCACGTTCAGCGCGCGGGAAGACCCAGTTCGCGACGCGCCTCGGCGGGCAACAGGTCTTGGGCAAGCGACACCGGGACGGCGAATGACAAACCAACCGCGTCTCGCAAACCGGCTCGGTGTACAGCTACAACATCGCCGACGGCATTAAAAATCGGGCTGCCGCTTGATCCCGTGATCGTAAAACCATCGAATTGGATTCTGTCCTGAGTAATCTTGCTGAAGATGCCGGCGTTCATCGACGTACGAACGGTAGCTGTTTCGTCGATGGCGGTGAGGAGTCCCGCCGGGAAGCCGAGAATAGCGGCAGGTTCTCCCTGCCTCGCTCCGTCTCGATCCCAATCGATGCTCGCCACCGACGGACCGTTGTAATCGACAATCTGGAGCACAGCAAGATCGGGATCTCGCGCAGCCGGAATGCGTATTATTTGCGCCCTGACACGCTGTTGCTGATCGGCCATGGTCACAAATACTGAATCCGCTCTTCTGCCGGTATCCATGACAACATGCCGGTTGGTTATGAAAAATCCGGATGACGTGAGCACAAACCCGGATCCATACACGACCTCTTCGTCTGTGTACGCCCACACGAGACCGACCGCCGCCTGATTGGCCTGCGCCACGGCGGCAAGATCAACTCCGCGAATTGCACGAGCCTGATTGTCGAGTTCTCGGGAACGCCGTTCCGCTTCTTGCACTGCCGTCCGCAAACTATCCAACAAACCTTGCGAGACTTGGTTGCTAGCGGCCCTGCGTAATTCCGCTTGTAAACGTGCCACTTCGCCTTCACGCGCCTGGCGGATTGAATCGATGGATGCGAGCTGTGTCGTAATGTCGGCCTGAGCACGACCGAGTGCTTCCTCCAGGGCAATTGTACGGGCGCGTGCCGAATCTAGTTCGATCCGCAAACTGTCCACCACTGATGCCGGGGCGGAATTGGCACGGGCATCGGCTAATGCGAATCCAAGTCGCGCGATTTCGTCACGCGACTCTTCACGCAAGGAGTCTGATGAAGCTTGTTGTCGTTCGAGTTCCCGCGCCGTTGCCTCCAGCGCAACATCTGTCTCACGTACACGCATTTCGGTGAACCAATAAAACCCGCCCGCCGCCACGACGATGACCGCAACACCCGACCATACCACTCGCCGCATTCTTCGCGAGTGACGCCGGTGTGAATCTGCCACGATCTCCCGCATGAACATCGTACGCCCCTTGCCACCAAAACTGCGTCGTTTTGCCCAACCACTACCCATGACCGTGGAGGAACTCGCCTCGGGAACATCCGCCGGCTGTTCGCCACCGAGTTCCGGGCCGTAACCGGGGATTGTTAGGCCTTCTAGGATCAGTTCGGGTCCGGTCGGTCCGAACCTGATGCAGTCGCGGAGTTGGAGTTGATGATCATCGGTGAGTTTTGCACCGTTGACGAACGTGCCGTTGCGACTTCCGAGATCACGCAATAACACGCGCCCTTCAACGAGCACGATCTCCAAATGATTGCGTGATACCGACGTGTCATCATCACGTGTCAATTGGACGTCGCAGTCCCTACCACGACCCACGAGGACCCGATTGCCTTTGGCTTCGTATTGATCACCGGTTTCGGCATCTCGGAAGGACACAAGGAGTGCCGCCACTGGCACGCTCTCGGCAGCAAGCGGAACCGGAATGGCAGCCATGGGCGTCGTCACCGCCACTGAGTCAACGGGCGCCACTTCTTCGATCAGCGTGGGGGAAGCGCTTCGCTCGGCCGTTTGCACGATAGAAAACTTGGGGCCGTCGTGACCCAAACGGACAACGGAACCACGCACAATCGGCTGACGCTTCCCGGGACTCAGCCGCTCGTCGTCGAGATAACTGCCGTTGGTACTTCCCAGATCTTCAACCCACCAACGACCCTCATCGTGGATCAGCATGAGATGCCGCCCTGACACCACGTCCGCGATGGGACCCGCCGGTACAATCTCGAACTCGGGATCGCGGCCGACCCGGACCGTGGAGCCGTGAAAGTCCTGCTCCTCGCCGCTGGCGCTGTCACAAAGGCGAATGTATGCCATTGTCCGAATTTACCATGGGTGGGGCTCCATAACGAACCGGACAACCGCCTCATTGGGTATCTTGAACCGGATATCCAAATTGCACGGGAGACCGTTTGACCTCACCAACCGAGACCGGCGGCAAAATCGATCATGGCCTTGACCACGCGGAACTGTTCGCGCGGGTCGAGCTGGAATTTCGGGATCAGTTCATCATCGAGCGGTTTGTCGCGGCGTCGTTTTCGCGAGCGCTTTTCGTGGCACGTGACGTGGTTTTGAAACGCCGGATTGCCCTACGACTGCATCTGGGACCGGACACCGCGGGACGGGCTTGGTTTAACGGAGAAACCGAGCTTTTTGCAAGTGTCGACAATCCCGGCATAAGAACCATTTACGCAGCCGGTACGGCCGGTGACTGGGCGTTTAGAACCGGAAAGTGGATTGAGGGCGAGAGTCTCCTCGACGCAAGCCGGCGCGGGCCCAGGTCACTCCAAGAAGTCATCCG